>CBIHOZ010000170.1:0-15101 GCA_966211525.1 uncultured Chitinophaga sp.
TGTTGCCAATGGTCAGTCAGGTGCACCACGTGCTGCATACGTATATGATGCGAGCTATGTTAAACTTCGTGAAGCATCGATCTCTTATTCTTTACCGTCATCACTGTTGAGCGGTTTGAAAGTTATCAAGGCGATCGATATATCACTGGTAGGCCGCAACCTTTGGATCATCCACAAGAACATGAAGTACTCTGATCCTGAAGAGAGCTTGAGTTCAGGTAACACGGCCAGCGGTTATCAGAGTGGAGCATATCCTACCGTTCGTAACTATGGATTTAATGTGCGTTTCAAATTCTAAGATCAACTTATCATGAAGAAAATAATAGCAATATTCCTTTCATTCGCTCTGTTGACATCCTGTGTCGACTCGCTGGATGATTATAACGTAGACACCAAACGTGCACAGACTGTAACTGCGGAAACATTGTATAGTGCTTCGTTGAAAAATTTAGCAGATATACTTACTACTCCGAACGTTAACAATAATAACTTCAGACTCTATGCACAGCATTGGACAACCACAACATACCTGGATGAGCCGCGCTATGTATTGACATCACGTCCTATACCGCAGAACTTCTGGGATGCATTGTATCGCGATGTTTTGTCTGACCTGATCGAGGCACGTAAAATTGTTGAAGCCAACCAGTTCATTACAGAAGGTGTAAAGAATAACCAGCTTGCACAGATTACCATTGTAGAAGTATATACATGGTCTGTACTGGTAAATACATTCGGTAATGTTCCGTATTCGGAAGCACTTGATATCAACAACTCGTTGCCGAAGTTTGACGATGCAGAAGATATATATCTGAATCTGTTAGATCGCCTGGATGCTGCATTGCCTTTGCTGACAACCACTTCAGCAGGTTTTGGTACCGGTGAATTGCTATATGCTTCAAAGACCGGACTCGCAAACAAGATCGACTACTGGAAAAAGTTCGGTAACTCTGTAAAGCTGAAACTGGCGATGGTATTGGCCGATCAGAACCCGGACCGCGCTGCGAAAGCTGTTAGTGAAGCTGCTGCTGCACCGGAGAACCTGATCACTACAAATGATCAGAGCGCACGTTTCCCGTATATCAACGATGCTCCGAATAACAATCCGATTGCAACAAACCTGAACGCGTCATTCACTTCACGTCAGGATTTTATTGCAGCCAATACGATTGTTAACCTGATGAATACACTGCAGGATCCGCGCAGACCATTTTACTTCACACAGGTAGGCGGAGAATACAAAGGTGGTAACTATGGTTTCCAGAATGACTACGCTGTCTTCTCGAAGATCAGTACAAAGATCATTACACCAAGCTTCGAAGCGTTGCTGCTGGATTATGCTGAAGTAGAGTTTTTACTGGCAGAAGCGATCGAGCGTGGATTTATAGGCGGTACAGCTTCCGAACACTATGATAAAGCTGTAACGGCTTCGATCACGTATTGGGGCGGTACACCTGCAGAAGCTACAACGTACCTTGCTCGTCCGGAAGTAGCGTATACAACCGCTGCGGGTGACTATAAACAGAAGATCGGTACACAAAAATGGATCGCCCTGTTTAACCGCGGATGGGATGCATGGGTAGAGTGGAAGCGACTTGACTATCCACAATTATTACCACCATCAGGAACGGGTATACAGGTTGAGCTGAAAATCCCGGTGAGACTAATTTACCCGATCAGTGAACAAACTGTGAACGGTAACAACCGCGCTATAGCTGCTGAAGCTATAGGAGGGGACCTCATCACTACCAAGCTCTTCTGGGATATACACTAGATATCATTTTAAATGTTGAATGTAGGGACTGTCCTGTTGGACAGTCCCTTTTTCGTTGTTGAGAATCGTTATAAGTTACGCGTTAACCGTTATTAGAAATTCCAATTGCTCAGAGAACGCAGAGGAGATACAAAATTACACAGAGTATATACACCCGATGATCTTTGTGTCTTCTTCGAGTTCTTTCTGTATCAGGATTTATACTCTCGGAAAAGAGTAGCAGCTATATATTTCACGGAAGCTTCGCATACTAACAATTAACGGATAACTAATAACGGATAACTAATAACGGATAACTAATAACGGATAACGACTATTGCCTCCAGTGTCCAGTAACCAGAAGCCAGCAACTAACCTAGGCCGCCCGCGGATCCATATACATTATCTCCCAATGATGTCCATCGAGATCGTAAAAGCTCCGGCCGTATAGCCAGTCCTGGTCTTGTGCATCGTTAGGAGATGTAGCGCCTGCTGCCAGCGCAGTGTTCACAAGCTCATCTACTTTTTGGCGGTTATCGGTAGAGAGTGTAAGAATTGTTTCGGTGCTTCGCGTAGCGTCTGCTATTTCTTTTCGGGTAAATGTTTTAAAGAAATCCGTTACGAGCAGCATTACATATATATCTTCCCCTACAATCATGCAGGTTGCATTCTTATCTGTAAAGTTTGGATCGAATTTGAAATTGAGTTTCGTAAAGAACTCAACTGCTTTCTTGAGATCTCTTACCGGTAAATTCACAAATATCTTGGTTGCCATAGCCCGGTGTTGTTAAGAAGTTGACAACACAAACCTATTGCCAATAACAGAAACCTGCATTGTGTGATTGCGACAATCTCTGGGGCAATTGCGACAATCGCATCTGGTGGGTGCTACCGGCTAGAAAAGTTATGTGCCTGACAAGCAATGCTCATCAGGCACAAAACGGGAGTATTACAAACCGCGCATGCGGGTAAGTATATATATCGTGCTTATTCGTTCCGTAACGATTGAGCCGGGTTTCTTCGTCCTGCGCGTAAAGCTTGCGTGCTCACAATGAACAGCGCCATCAGCAATGCAATCGCTCCGGCCGCAAACAATACCCACAACGGCACATCTATACGATATGTGTATCGCTCCAGGAACTTGTTCATCATCCACCAGGCCAGCGGTGCAGCTATCGTGAAGGCAATGATCACAAGTCTTGAAAAGTCTTTCGAGATGAGGAATACAATGCCGCTCAACGTAGCGCCCAATACTTTACGAATACCAATTTCCTTGGTGCGTTGCTCAGCTGTGAAGGCAGCGAGTCCGAATAATCCGAGACCGGTAATAAATATAGCGAGGAAGGCAAATATATTGGACAGATCACCGATCAGGTTTATCTCCTTGAATTTCTTGTCAAACTCTGTACTTGCAAATGCATAGTCAAACGGATAGGCAGGATTGTATTTGGTTACGAGTGTCTCAATGTCTTTAAGCGATGCTTCAGTAGGCTTGTCGGTAGGAAGACGCAGCGTAATAAAGTTTGCAAAGTCTTTGTTCAGCACCGTGAACGATGGCTTCACCTCAACAAAGAGATTGCCCATCAAAACATTTTCGGTCACTCCAATAACATTGAACTTGTTTCCCCAGATCTCCAGTTGTGTACCGATAGGTTCTTTCAACCCCATAACATCTACGGCTGCCTGATTAATGATTACAGCGGATGTATCACTTTTATACTCCTCTGAGAAATCGCGGCCTTCCAGCATTTTCGTTCCCATCGTTTTGTTATAGTCATAGTCTACACGCAACGTGGTGAACAATACTTTCAAGTCTGCAGGTTTACCCGGCCAGCTTACAAAGTTGTTAGAGAATATCTGTGTGATCGGACTTTGTGATTTGGTAACAGATGTAGCGATGTTGGAATTGAGAAGTTCGTTCTTCAACGCTTCGTAATTTTTTTCGAGATCGGCTGTATGATCAATCATCAGCAGATCCTTCTGCTCATAACCCAGCGTACGATCTTTTACATGGCTCACCTGCTTATGTATGATGAACGTTGCTGAGATCAGTATAATGGAGAAACCAAATTGAAGTGTTACCAGGAGCTTGCGAGGTGTAACGCCCGCTTTACCAACTGAAATTTTTCCCTTCAGTACCGCTGCCGGTTGAAACGATGAAAGATAGAACGCAGGATAACTGCCGGAAAGTAAACCGGTAAACAGGATCAATGAAACCGAGAGTATCCAGAAGAGGGGAGATGTGAAATCAAGCGTAAGCTTTTTCTCTACCAGTATATTATAAAACGGCAGCGCAACTTCTACCATCACCACCGCGATCAGCAGCGCGAGCGTTGACAATAAAATCGATTCACCGAGGAACTGTGCTACAATTTCATTTCTTCGGGAGCCTACACTCTTGCGTATACCTACTTCGCGTGCTCTGCGTTCCGAACGTGCTGTAGAAAGATTCATAAAGTTGATACACGCAATGATCATAATAAACGCAGCAATCGCAGAGAAGCCCGTTACATAGTCGATCAGTCCGCCTTCTTCAACACCATTCTTGAAGCTGCTGAAAAGTCTCCAGCGGCTCATGGGGTATAGGAACACTTCGCGCTTCATTTCATTCTGACCGTTCTTGGTAAGCAACTCACGAATGGTGTTGTCAACCTGCGCGGAAGATGTACCGGGTTCTAGTTCTACAAACGTCTGGAAAGAATATTCACCCCAGGTATTTTCAGTTTCCTTTATCCAGCCTGCAAATTTCTTATAGTATTCCCACGTCATCAGGCAGTCGAATTCAAAGCTTGAGTTTCGGGGTATATCTTTTAATATACCGGTAACTTTCAGCTCTCCGAAATCATCTACGTTAACAACCTGGTTGATCGGATCCTGATTACCAAACAATGCCTGTGCTGCTGACTCTGTTAATACAATGGATGTAGGATCATCGAGTACACTCGCTGCATTACCTTTGATCAACTCAAACTGAAACATCTCCAGGAAGGCAGGGCCTACATAGTGTCCTTGTTTTGTAATGCGATTGTCGCCTACACGCAGCAAATGTTCTCCGCCCCAGTCTGCGAGCACGGTATTCTTTACATGTGTATCCGCATTCTTGATACCTTCTGCGAGCGGCTGCGGTCCGGAAGTCCACGAGTTGATGGTGCCATCAAAATGCGAACGAATCCAAGCCTGGTATAAATTATCATACTTTGGTTGAAAGCGATCGTAGGTAACTTCATCATGTACCCATAACAGGATCAGGATCGTACACGCTATACCGATAGCAAGACCTGATATATTAATGACCGAGTAAACCGAGTTGCGCAGTAAATTCCGTAGTGCGATTTTGAAATAATTCTTCAGCATGTTTCAGAGCATTGTGTTCGTTGAATGATAGGCTTTCATCACGTTGCTGGTTACAACAGTTCGCAGATTCCCAATATCGGTGCCATACGGAAAATATGCCCTGCAAGAAGTATTTCAACGGTTTGTCTCAAATACATCGATCATATCTGAACGAAGTTGTCCGCTTGCGGGCAATGTTGCAGAAGCGTCATCGACATCTTACTCGAACAATTCCTGCTCTTCTGTATAGTAAGTAACGCGGGCATTTACTGTTGTGGAAATGATCTCGCCACCGGTAGGGCTATGCGTTTTTTTTGAATTGTGGATCGGCAGAAAATCGCGCACTTCACCACTGATGATGTCCGGATCTTTTTTGAGTATTTGTTTCTGGGCATCCTTCAAAACAGATTTGATGGACTTCGCGAGTCGTTTGATGGCAGCATCCGGAATTTTATTACTCACTGCGAACGGAGAGATGCGCGCGTCCCAAAGTATCTCATCGGCATACGCATTGCCTATGCCACGAATGTTATGCTGATCGAGCAGTACATTTTTTATAATAGCTTTCTTTTTCTTCAGAAGCTCTTTCAGAAAATCAGCATTCACTTCTGCAGCCATGGCATCGGGTACATCACTTGGTTCAGGGTTCAGGGTGATGGTGGCAGCTTTTTGAAAATCGGTCAATACAAGTTTGTGATCATCGTTGAACAGAATTTCAAGTATGGTATGTTTTGGCTTTTCGTCTTCGGGTACCAGGTACAGCTTGCCTTTCAGCATCAGGTGAAGGCGAAGTATATCATCTTTCCTGAATTTGAAATATAGTTCTTTTCCTTCGCGGTATACTTCCGTGAGTGTTTGTTTTAATAAGGACTTTCGGAGTTCTGCTTCCGATGCATTGGACTTTTTATCCAACACGAGATTAACATCCTTTACAGCTTTGTTGTGTAACTTCTTTTGAAGATTGATACTGAATACTTGGAGGTCTGGTAATTCTGGCATAGCTGAATGGGTTGGTGACTTGAAACTTTGAAACGGACGAATGTACCAGACTGTTGTAACAGTTGCAACTATAGTCCTGCAGATAAACCGAAGCGGTCATGTTCTGCAAGACTATATATAGATTTCACTCCGCTGTTTCCGCACCCGTGAGGACAACGGTATGCCTACACACCGAAGTCTTGATCAATCATATCTTTGTTTAGCATGGCAGCTGCTTTTGAACCGGAAGCTATGGCCCCTGATACAGAGCGTAACATGGTGGTGTTGTCACCGGCTGCATATACGCCAGGCACGGTGGTGCGTTGCAGGTCATCGATCTGCAGAAAGCCTTGCTCTGTAAGTGCACAGCCCAATTCCTGTGGCAACGTGCAGTGTTGTTTAAAGCCTACACGCGCGAACAAAGCCGTAACCGGGTGCGTTGTCTCATCAGCGAAACGGATGATGGAAATATACCCGTTGTTATGATCGATAGCCGTAATTTCTTTTTCAATCACAGCAATGTTTTGTTGAGCAAGCTTCGAAGTTTGTTCTGTTGTAAGTGTAGATTTACCGTTGGTGAACAACACCAGGTTGTTGCTCCAGTGATGAATGAACCTGGTGAACTCAAACCCGATATCCCCATTCGCCAAAACACCAAGTGGTTGCTGTTTCACTTCATAGCCATGGCAATATGGACAATGCAGCACCGATATACCCCAGCACTGTGCGAAGCCCTTTATATCCGGCATCAGGTCGGTTATACCGGTGGTAAATAATAGCTTCCGGGTATGGAACGACTCGCCTGCTTCAGTTTCTAACGTAAAGTCATTGTCTTTTCCCGCAGCACGTGTGGCCAGTCCGTTGTGAAAGCGTACGGTGTTATATTTCAGCACTTGCTGCTTTGCCGCTTCACTGATTTGCCTGGGCGATTCACCATCGTGCATAATAAAGTTGTGGGAGTGTGGGGTTTGCCGGTTGCACGGCATCCCGCTGTCGATAACCAGTACATTTCGAAGGGATCGCCCCAGCGTCATTGCTGCCGAAAGTCCGGCATAGCTTCCGCCCACTATAATTACATCGTAGCTCATAATACATATTGAAATTAGATCGGACTAAAGATAGACCGGTAATTTTATAATTGCAACTTTGTTGCAGATGTGAAATTGTTCTTGTATTATACGATATACACAGACGAAAGAAATAGGTGCGTGCGTCTATGTAGTAACACAAGGATAACAGTTACTCATACCAATCGGCAGTTATCTGCCCCTGGCTATATCTTTCGGCTGTTTTTTGCGTTAGTGGTTTTTGAAACGCTTGATAAATTTACCCCTCGAGAGCACGATTTACCCCAAACCCTGTATGAAGGCATTCATTTCACAACTCAATCCGCGATCGCCTTTCCGGATCGGAGCATACCTTGTTGAAACATGGAAGTCTCCGTTTCCTTATTATCTGAACGATGATCGGAAGAACACATTGATCCCGTTGGGCATGAGTCTCTTCCTCGTAGTGTTTATGCTGGTGTTCCAGCCCTACAATCCTTATAAGGTATTATTGATTGGCACTGTTACGTTCATTGTTCTCTTTGTTAATATTGTTCTGTTGCCCAAAGTATTTCCTTCTACGTTTGATGCGTCCAATTGGACCATAGGTAAATATATAGTGTTTACGATATGGCAACTCTTACTGGATGGTATTGTTACGGCCATTGCCCTGGATGTATTTAACTTTCATCCTGAAGTCGCTTTTGCCGATAAGATCTTTAAGGTATACTCTGGTGTTTTCACCAATGGAATTATACCGATAGCGCTGGCGACACTGGTATTGCGTAATCACATGTTACAGGAAAACCTGCGCAGTGCTGTGATGGCAAATCGTGAGTTGGAAAAAATCCGCTTGATGAAGGAAGATCCAGGTCATGCAAAATCAAATGTTGTCACAATTTACTCGGATACCCGTGAGACACTGGATCTTGCGTTGTCCGAACTTTTATACGTGGAGGCTAGCGACAATTACTCTACGGTTTACTGGAAGAATGAGCAAGGTGTTGAAAAGAAAATGCTGCGGATCAATCTCAAGAACATGGAGAGCCAATTGGACAATTACTTTGCCATCCGTTGTCATCGCTCCTTTATTGTTAACATAAACGCGATCGATCACGTTACCGGGAATGCCAACGGCTATAAATTAGGAATCAAGGATACGAATTTTTCAGTGCCGGTATCGCGCGCAAAAGGTAAAGAGGTTATCGAAAAAATAGGACAGTTGCGAAATGTGTTTGAATTGAACTAACCGTTCGTCTCATAATCGCAGTTATTGATACCTCGCATTTGTATCTCGTAACTTAAACCAATCCACTCGCTACATTCGGGTATATCTATACCTCTGTGCAGGCTTCATTCGCGTTAGGAAATCAAAAATAAAAACGCTTATGAACGCAAAGCTCATCCATCCGACAGGTATAGTCCTGCGAAAAACATTCTTGCCAGGCGCGGGTATCTCCGTGTCTCATTACCTATATAGAACAGTCCGTCTGTTCCCAACGCATGAAAATCGGTTGAGACAACCAGGCATGGTATTGTCTCAAACTTGTCTGTCAACTAAAAATAGCTAATTCCATAACCCTTTACCGTACTATGAAATTACCCCTGTCGTTTCGATTTATAACGGGCATTATCCTGCTGCTCCCGTTTATTTTTTCGGATCTGTTCGCACAGTCTACGCAGACTATACGCGGACGCGTTGTTGATGGTGTGAGCAATACTGCACTAGTAGGTGTGAGTGTAATGCTGGTAAGCACCGATGAAAAGATATATGGAAGCACAACGGATACAGACGGACGGTTTCGTATCGACAACGTCCCGGTAGGGAGGCACACCGTTCGCATTACGTATATAGGCTATGAAGAACAAACCATTCCCAACGTTATTGTTACTGCCGGAAAAGAAGTCGTGCTTACCTTGAGTCTCACCGAAAGTGTGAGCCAGTTGAACGAAGTTGTTATTACGGATGATGTGAAGAGCGACAAGACTGCTACCAACAATGATATAGCCGTGGTAAGTGCGCGTTCGTTTAATGTAGATGATACCAAGCGTTATGCCGGAGCTATAGGAGATCCCTCGCGCATGGCCGCCAACTTTGCCGGTGTTGTTGGAGGAAATGATTCACGTAATGATATTGTTGTGCGGGGAAATTCTCCTACCGGGATGTTGTGGCAACTCGAGGGATTGAACATTCCCAATCCGAACCACTTTGGTGCGTTGGTTAGTACGGGTGGTCCGGTAAGTATACTCAACAACAATAACCTTGATAAATCCGATTTCATGACGAGCGCTTTCCCTGCGCAATACGGAAACGCAACGGCCGGGGTATTCGATCTGCGCCTGCGCGATGGTAATAATGAAAAGCGCGAGTTGCTTGCCCAGATAGGGTTCAACGGGTTTGAAGTAGGTGCGGAGGGACCGTTCTCTAAAAATTCCAAAGCATCATATATAGCGAACTATCGCTATTCTACATTGGGTGTGTTTCAAACGCTGGGTATAGAATTCGGAACCGGATCAAATACACCTTTATACCAGGACCTCAATTTCAAAGTAAGTTTGCCGACAACCGGTGGTGGCAAGTGGACTATATTTGGTCTCGGTGGTACGAGCTCGATTGATCTGCTGGGAAGTGAAACTGATCTGAATGAAGATGCCAATCTATATGGCACCGAGAATCGTGATTCGTATACTAAATACAGAACAGGTGTGGCTGGTATAAGCTATGAGAAATCGATCGCCAATACATACCTGCGTTTTACAGCCGGGGCCAGTGCTACCAGCGAACAATTTGATTCCGACTCACTCGTGCGCAACACAGAGAACGAAGTTACGGAACGATACCTTCGCGCGCAGGGTGACATGAACACGCAGAAGTATTCATTTAACTTCTATACCCGTACCAAGTTCAACGCACGCAATAGTCTCACCTCCGGCTTTTATGTTGATGCCACACAGTTCGATCTTTTTAACCGTGATATATATGCAAACCTGAATCGCGACACGGTGCGCCTCGATGTAGAGGACCAGGTAACGCTATACCAGTTCTTTACCAGTTGGAAACACCGGTTCAACCAGCGACTGGTTTTAAATGCCGGTGCACACGCTCAGTATTATTCCCTCAACGAACAATTTGCCGTGGAGCCGCGGGTAAGTCTTCAATATATACTGAGTAATAAACAATCCATCAGCATCGGGTATGGTATACATAACCAGGCACAGAATGTTACTACCAGTTTTATACAAACGAAAACTACCAGCGGAGAACTGTTGCTGACGAATAAAAATCTTGACTTCACCACGAGCCAGCATTACGTACTGACGTATGACTGGAATATATCTGAGAACCTGCGATTGAAAGCTGAAGGATATTACCAATCGTTGTCCAATGTGCCGGTTGAGCAAAAGGCTTCATCCTTTTCAGCACTCAATACAGGCGTGAGCTTTGCGATCGAAGAGGAGGACAGTCTCGTAAATAAAGGCAGCGGTCGTAACTATGGTATAGAGCTTACCCTGGAACGCTTTTTCAACAAAGGATACTATTTTTTGCTCACGACTTCTTTATTCGATTCAAAGTATAAAGGCAGCGATGGCATCAGTCGCAACACAACGTTTAACACGCAGTATGTATTCAATGCACTGGCGGGTAAAGAGTGGCGCATCGGTAAAGCAAAGAATTTCTTTTCCGTTAACCTGAAACTCTCAACGATCGGAGGGAAGCGTCTTACACCAATCGACTTTGAACAGTCGCAAATATATGGCCGTACTATATATAGGGACAGTGAAGCATTCAGCGAGCGACAGGATCCATACTTCCGTGCCGACCTTCGGTTCTCGTATCGCAAAGAGTATAAACGAAGCACACTCGAAGTTGCGCTTGATCTGCAAAACCTCACCAACAACGAGAACATCTTTATGCAGAGCTATAATCCGCGCACCAATTCCGTAGTGACACAATACCAGCAGTCGTTCTTCCCCGTGCCGTATGTGCGGTTTACGTTTTAGTAGTTGATCATTTGGGATACCGGCTGCGAACAGGCGGAAGCGAGCGGGAATGTGCAGCAGCTGGTATTTGTCATTTTTGTTTTTTGTTTAAAGTATATATTCAATGAAATATAGCATTCATAGAGTGGTGTGGCAATGGCTGGCTGCGTTAGAGATCGTATATACAGAGCTTACTACCGTCTATAATTACGGCTGTAATGAACATGGCGTTGCGTGTACTTGTGATAATTGTATATATCGTCTGCTGCTGATACAGTTAGAAGAACATCTGGAAGCTAATGAGATTAGTTGAGTGCTTAAAGTTTAGCTATGTGCATACTTGCTAAATAGCGTCATTCCGCTGGTACGTACTTGCTATGAAATATATAGTTATCCGTGCGGAATCCCCTGCCTGCTCTTGTGAATTCGAAGTACGCGGATTAAGAATGTCATCGGGGGGATGCCGCATTGGTTCATGCAGCTCTTCGATTGGATTTACCTGTGCGGCATGACGTGCGCAGAACTTCTTTTGTGCGTTATGTTTGATGAGCTGAAATATAGCGGGCACTGCCTTACAAAACTTCCCGCGCCAGCGTAACCACCTGCATGGCAGTTTTCAGATTTCTCTTTTGTAAGTCCTTTAGATTGATGTCGTAGCGTATGCGGTTGTCTATGGTGGTGAAACTTACGCCAGCTCCTTCGAGGTGGAGTCGCTCGCGCTCGGTTACAATCATAATGGGTTTTCCGTCTGTCAGCTTTAATACTTCTGAAAGTAAAATGCTTTTTTCTTCGGCCAGGTATAGTATGCAAGCGTCTGCAGCGTCAGCTATGTTGTCGGTTTTTATTACGTGACCTTTGGCGCCTGAAAATATTTTGCCATCCATACTCTTTTGCAGTTCTTCGAACGCCTGAGTTTGACCGAGTACAATGATTTTAAAATCACCGGTTAATGCAGGCCAGGAACTATATTTCGCAATGCTTTGAACATATAACGCATACGAACGATGCGTACTTACCTGCGCGTGTACAGGGAAATGCATGACCACGGTAAGCCATGCAAAAAATATAGCAATACGTAGAGACAAGGTTTTCAAATAAGGGATTCAATGATACCGCTTTGAATTCTGTCTCGAAATACCCCAGTTGATGTTGATGTTAATTGATACTTTATATTTCGGTATGCTATAGAATAGTTAGTTCACTGAGAATGAGAGGGACTACAAAATTATTTTCTATAGATTTATTCTGATTCGTGTATTTAGCCGATCCTTCAGGTATTGCTGAAAGCCCGGGAGATCCTCAACCTTCTCAAGTTCTTTTAAAGGGAATTTGTCTTTTTTGTTTGATACGGTTGTAAGCCGAAGTATGGTGCCGTTTCGGGTTGATGTATATAAACAATAACATCCTAACACGAACGGGATGCCCGGAATGACAATCTGTTCAATGTAAATTACATTTACTTCGTGATTGCCGATCACGTGTAACGCGCGCAGAATGTAAAATATAGCGGTGCCACAGAGTACGATTCCGAAAGTTAATATGCCGACCCAATTGTTTAACTCTTTACCTTTTTCGATTGTAATGCTTTCAACGTCTGAGAATGGAATGGTCTCATAATTGAAACGGCTTCTCAGTAAATGTATACCTTGATCAGAGAGACCAAATTCTGTTGTCTCGTAAACGTATTTGTTCATGGGTATAGGTTCACTTGAATGCATTTAAATCATTCGTATATAATAGCACCTTTGAGTATATCTGTAAAGACTCTCCAGGATGCAATATCGGCATTGATATGCCGGCCAATGGAGTTCTGATTATTGTCATACATACCTTGAATGTCGCGGGCATAGCGCGTCATCGCTTCCAGGAAATCACCGAGATTTTTATTTTGCCATTCATCTTGGTTGTTACAATAGTCCTTATATAGTAAGTCAAGAAATTTAATGAATGATTGCCGGTCTGTTACTTTGATGTCGTATAGTTCTTGCATGCTGGATGAGTTGGTTAGTTCAGGCTTTAATCTCCTCGCAAAGTTCTTGCAGTAGCGTAGCCTGTCCCCAAATATAGTATTCCTGCTTGTTGGAAACGTCAGGAGGAGGGACTTCATTTCTTGTGATGCTAATTGTTCTTTTCTTACGATTCAGAAATTTTCCAAAATCCATCATCAGGCGAATACATTTGACACAAAAAGCAAATTACCGGTGATGGCTTCCACTACATCAGCAACGACTACTACGAAACACAGGTAATCCGGACCGGGTATAATTTAAAATTCTGAATATAGCCCGAAACTCAATAACGATTAGCTTATAACGATTAACGGTATAACAATTAAGTCAATCCTAGAGCTCAAACGTAAACCCTTTCTCCGTAAGCTTGTCATATATCTTCTTATCAAAGCGATACAGACTTGCAGCACGGTGCGATACATCTTTCTGTTTCTCCTGGCAAGGCACCAGCAGATTCATCTTCATCAGCTTGCGTCTGAAGTTGGGCTTGTCGAGTTTCTTGCCAAGTATAGCTTCGTAGAGTTCCTGCAATTGCAGCAGCGTAAATTTCTTCGGTAACAAATTAAAACCAATAGGCTCGTGTCTCACTTTATGTTTTAGGTGGGAGAGACCCGCCTCGAGTATATCATTGTGATCGTAGGGCAGCGTAGGTATATCTCCGATCTTGAACCACTTGGCATCAGACGCAGTGAAGCCAGGATCGAGGGTATAATTTTCAGGCTTTACCAATGCATAGTATACAATCGTAATAACACGTTTGGAAGGATAGCGATTAACATCACCAAACGAACGCAGTTGTTCCAGGTATATCTTGGAAACACCGGTAAGGTCTTGCAGCAGTCGCCCGGCAGCATCGTCAGCACTCTCGTTATATTTTATCCATCCACCGGGTAAAGCCCATTTGCCTTTGCTGATCCCTTCACCGTGCTGCACCAGCAGAATGTCGAGTTCGCTCTTTTTAAAACCGAAAATGAGACAGTCGATCGAGAGCGCATCGATGATTGCATCCGGGAAGTCTTTTGCCATAGGTCGTATCTGGCGGGAAGATAGAAAATAATTTCAGCAACCTTGTAGTCAAATGTACTATAAGTTATATCTTTAGGCGATTTTCAACCGATTGTATATTCAAGATATGGAGTATTGGACAAATTGCAGCTTCCTTGAAAAGGTATATGGCTCTACACGTTCTGTACTCTGTTTTACATTACTCACCTTACAAAGCCTATGAAATACCTGCTGGGTTACGACCTTGGAAGTTCCTCAATAAAAGCTACCCTTGTAGATGTTGCTACCGGACAAACTGTGGCATCAGCACAATCACCGTCTGAAGAAATGCCGATGCTGGCAGTACAGGCTGGTTGGGCAGAGCAAGATCCTGAAATGTGGTGGGAACACGCTGTTAAAGCATTGCAGAGTTGTTTAAAAAAGTCAAACATCAGCGGAGCTGACGTTGCCGCGATTGGTATCTCATACCAGATGCACGGATTGGTTTGCGTTGATAAAGATCAGAAGGCGTTGCGTCCTTCGATCATCTGGTGCGATAGCCGTGCCGTTGAGATCGGTAAAAAAGCATTTCAGCAACTCGGTGGCGATTATGCTTTACAACATTTACTTAACTCACCCGGTAATTTTACAGCGTCCAAGCTCAAGTGGGTAAAAGATAACGAACCTCAGATCTTCGAGCGCATTCATAAAGTAATGCTTCCGGGCGATTACCTCGCGATGCGTTTAACCGGAGATATTGTTACAACAGCATCGGGCTTATCAGAAGGCATGTTCTGGGACTACGAAGCCGAAGCACCGTCTAAAAAATTACTCGAACTATACGGTATACCTGCCGACCTGCTGGCAACACAAGCACCAACTTTTTCCGTGCAGGGAAAAGTGCGGAAAGATATAGCAGCACAATTAGGATTGAAGGAAGGCACACCGGTGAGTTATCGTGCGGGTGACCAACCTAACAATGCATTTTCATTAAATGTATTGAACCCGGGAGAGACT
>CBIHOZ010000171.1:0-15076 GCA_966211525.1 uncultured Chitinophaga sp.
AAAAGGGAAGTCGGGGTTAATCGTTTTATATACCTGGTCAAGACTGGCCAGCGCCTCCTTTGTTTTACCGGGTTCCGTGCGAACCATAATGACTCCGAAGTATTCATATTCTTTTACATCGACAATGAGTGGCTTGATGGGTTCGTGCAGTGAATGTGTATGGTAATCTTTTAATATACCTATAATATGTCCCTTCTTCTGCCAGGCTGAAATCCATTTACCAATCGGGTCTTTTATTCCCATTTGCTTTACAGCCTCTTCGTTGATCATGAAGGCCGATGTATCGGTAGTAACTTCCCTGGAGAAGCCGCGTCCGTCAGCAACTTTCAGATTCATGATCTTCAGAAAATCGAAACCGACCGATACAGGTTTAAAGCCCACGGAAGTTCCATTTTCTTTTCCTTCCCATTTTATAGCATCATCCTCTATATCATTTGTTTCGGCTACACCATCCTGGTCGTCTACCACAAACCCCATGGCATGTGGAGCTTCGCTGCTGCGATCTACCATCGCTATACCGGGCATTTTCTCGGCCGTATTCTTAAATGCCAGGTATTTATCCGGCTTGGACAATTCACCTTCAACACGTATATAGATAAGATTCTCACGATCGTATCCAAGATGCGATGTCTGTATATAATTCGTTTGCCGCGATATAACCATGGTAACAATCAGCAACACGATAGAAATCGCGAACTGAAAAACAGCTAGTCCTTTGCGGAACCACAACGCGCTGCTTGTGAAACGCATTACTCCTTTCAGTATACGCGCTGGTTTTAACGAAGACAGAAACAATGCCGGGTAACTTCCTGCGACTATACCGGTAAAGATGATGAGTGCCGGCAACAACCACCATAAGGAACGATCTGCCAGAGGCGAAACAATTTGTTTGCCGGTAAAGATATTGAAGGCCGGTAACAGTACATGTAATAATATCAATGACAGTAATAACGCCAGAAATGAAAGTACAATCGATTCACCAAAGAATTGCCCGATAAGACTGCCGCGTGTAGAACCAATCACTTTGCGAACGCCTACTTCTTTAGCACGCTTCACCGAGCGTGCTGTAGAGAGATTCATAAAGTTGATGCAGGCTATAACGAGTATAAATATAGCTACACCGCTAAAGATGCGTATATATTCGATCCGTCCACCGGAAGGCTTTCCATTCACAAAATTAGCTACCAGGTATTGATCCCGATACGGCTGCAGGCCAAGTTCGATTTTAAAAGGTTCGTTCTTGTCCAATTGCGTTTGTACAAAGCGGTTGATCTTTGCTTCTACACGTTTCGCATCAGCACCTTCGTGTAGCTGTAGCGTTGTAAGCACGTTTCCGGACGCCCAATCAAGCCGTGTCATGTGCGACTCCCAGTTGATGAGGAAATCAAATTTGAGTTAGCTGTTCATCGCTACATCTTCAAATACAGCGGTTACAACAAAGTCGAGACGGTTTTCGTATCGTAAACTTTTACCAATGGCGTTCTGCGGTGTATCAAAAAACAGGGTGGCCATTTTCCGGGATATAGCTATACCACTTAAATCAGCCAATGCGGTTTTCGGATCGCCCACTATAACAGGATAATCAAACATCCGGAAAAAATCTTTACCTGCGCGCGAGCCTTCCAGCTTGTGCAGCTTATCTCCCACCTGGAATGTTTCCGCATGGCCCCATGGGAGCTCATACCCGGTAGCGTAAAAATTTATATACTTTACTTCCGGCACAGCCGCCTGTATATCTGTTAATGGAATATAGGTTCGGTTATCACGACTGCGAATGGGTGTAGTGTACGAACCTGTAACCGAACTATTCGTTCGTACGGTCTGGTATATATTATAGAGACTGTCACCATTCGCATGGAAATTATCAACCCTGCGTTCATCGTTTACCCAGAGAAAAATGAAGAGGCAGCATGTCATGCCGAGCGCTAGACCGGTAATGTTCAGGAACGAAAACATTTTATACCGGCTTACATTGCGGGCAGCAACAACCAGGTAGTGTTTATACATATTCATAGATAGTATAGGAGTTGAGGTGGATGATCGTCTTCTTTTAATAGCGAATGGCTTTATAAAACCGAGTACGTTATAGATATAGTCTTGCCGCGCTTTTTTGACACCATACTTCTCTACCTGGTAGTCAAACTCTTCTTCCAGGTCGCCTTGTATTTCTTCGCTTACATGTGGAGCGCAGTACCATTGTAACAAGCGTGTAGCCCACCGTGGTGGAACAGGTTTAGTATAGCGAGGTTTCATAGATCAGTAATGAGTTTCATAGAAGAAGGCAACAAGTTCCAGAGGTTGGTTCGCACCACCTGTATATCGCGTAGCGTCTGGCGGCCATAAGCGGTAATCGAAAAAATTCTTTTTCGCCTGCCACCGCGCTCGGGAGTAGGATCGCCCATGCGAGAGGCAATCATACCTTTATCTTCCAGGCGGTGCAAAGCAGCATGCACCTGGTTAAGCCGCACACTGCGACTCGTCTGCTCTATAATTTCATGCGTAATGTTTACACCATACGCCTGGCGATCGAGCATCGCTACCACCAGCAATACAATCTCTTCAAACTCTCCGAGATACGTTCGTTTCATAGGACACGAGTTATTTACTCTATTTTTGCTGACCAAATACCCGGCCATAAGCAAAACATTGATTTCAGAAGGATTTTAAACTTTTAAGTGATCTATAGAAAGGCTATGCGTCCGGAAACATTACACATTCGTCCGTAACCGGAGTGATATCTGCAACGATACCTTACATAGCTCCGTTCTATTCACCGGGATGTTTTACATTTAGAGAATTTCCTGCACATGAGCATTACGCCTAACCGCATTCTGTCTTCACTGCTTACAGTAGCCATCACGTTGGTTTGGCTCATCAACGGATTATTTTGCAAAGTGCTAAACTATGTACCGCGCCACCGCATGATCGTTGCGCGCATCCTGGGCGAGACACATGCGGCTATATTCACAACCGCTATCGGATTGTCCGAAATCATGATGGCCATCTGGATTGTGAGTGGTATCAAATCACGCTGGTGCACACTGCTGCAGATAGCCGTAGTAGCAATTATGAATATCCTTGAATTTATACTCGTGCCCGACCTTCTTCTGTTCGGAAGGTTCAATGCGGCCTTTGCCACTGTTTTTATACTGGTAGTATATGCCAATGAATTTGTGTTTCACAACGACCGCGGCCTTCAGTATATATTCATCGGTAATCGTAAATATTCATGAGCTGCTGACATGGTATCCTTCCTCAAAAATCATCCGTTCGCTGTTGAAGCATTCTTCAAAACATCGCTGGTATTAACGTATGCTGTTCCGAAGGAAGCGGTCGTTCCTTTACTACCGGAATGCCTTACACCTGATACCTTTCAGGATACGTGGGCCTTTGTAGCAGTAGCCCTCGTGAAAACAAAAGACCTGCGGCCAAAAGGATTTCCCTCGTACCTCGGAAATGATTTTATACTTACCGGGTATCGCATCTTTGTACGCTATACTACAAGCGAGGGAAAACGCCTGCGCGGACTCTATATACTTCGTTCTGAAACGAATAAATCGCGCATGAGTTTTTTCGGAAATATATTTACGCACTATAACTATAAAACGACCGATATAGATTTTACTACCAGCGGAACCATACTGAATGTAAAATCCATTCAATCGAAGCTGAACGTTACTGTAGATCTAGATGAAACAAGCGATATACCGTTACCCCCCGGTTCGCCTTTTCGCGAATGGAAAGAAGCGAGGCGTTTTGCCGGTCCGTTGCCATTTACCTTTACATACGATGCTGCCACCAGGAGCGTACTGATCATAGAAGGAGTCCGTGAAGACTGGACACCACGACCGGTGCGTGTACTCCAGCATGAGTCGGGCTTCATTGATCAATTGAATCTGAAGCCGATCGTACTCGCCAATGCCTTTGTCATTAAAGATATTCCGTACTACTGGAAGAAAGGGAGAATTGATCTATGGAAACCGTAACGCGAAAACCGCTTCAGGGTGTGATCAACATCATCCGTTTCAACTGGCATTTCTATATAATTGCCTTTATACTGATTTGCGGATTAACAATAGCCAATGTATTTCTGCCAGACGCTGTGCAGTGGGTGATTCCAACGTTAATCATGCTTATTCTGTTCAGCATTGCGGTCTCGCTAGGTATATCGTACTATATATATGATTACTCGGGCATTTATAGTCTTGACTGGTTACAACCATTAAACATTACAGCCGGAGCCAACCTTGTAAACATTCATGCGGGCTTCGATGAAACCAGTCACGTGCTGGCGCAGCGCTATAGCACAAGTCCATTAGCGGTATTCGATTTCTACGATCCGGTTAAGCACACCGAAGTTTCCATCGAGCGAGCACGAAAGTTATATTCAGCGTATCCCCATACCAAGAAGATACATACCGCCAGCATCCCGTTAGAAGTGAATAGCACAGACTATATATTCAACATTTTTGCAGCCCATGAAATACGCGATCCTGTTGAACGGGTTGCTTTTCTGAAACAACTGCATGCCTGTATAAAACCTACCGGCCGCGTGGTGGTATTGGAACACCTGCGCGATGTGCCAAACTTTATAGCCTACAACATCGGCTTCTTTCATTTTCATTCACGAAACGAATGGATACGTAATTTCACCGAGGCTGGCTTTGTAATCGAACAGGAACTTGGCCTTACTCCTTTTCTCGCTTTATTTATACTGCGCAAACAATGATACTTCATATTAAAATTGTAGGCATACTCCT
The DNA here is from genome assembly GCA_966211525.1 of uncultured Chitinophaga sp. Taxonomy (GTDB): domain Bacteria; phylum Bacteroidota; class Bacteroidia; order Cytophagales; family Cyclobacteriaceae; genus Ohtaekwangia. The sequence continues at coordinate 4,761 of CBIHOZ010000171.1, forward strand.
CGTACTGCTTGCACTCATGCATGTCGTAATTCCCCGGTACTTCCATTGGACAAAAGAACTTTCCGGCTTGAATCTTATCAACAGGCAGATCATGTACGTGCACACGTTCTTTATTGCCCTGATCGTTTTACTGATGGGACTGCTTTGCCTCTACAGCAGCACTGAACTCACCGATTCACCATTGGGCAAGCATCTATCGTTAGGACTTTTCATATTCTGGTTTACGCGGTTACTGTTTCAATTCTTTGTATACTCTCCGAAAGTATGGCGCGGCAAGAAGCTGGAAACCTTTGTACACATTGTATTCTCTATACTGTGGAGCTACTTCAGCTACGTATTCTTTTTGGTATATTGGCAGCAGGTATAGTATAAATTGATTCACACATTTTCCTATGTATTTTCAGCATCATCTTAAATCAATAGCAATTATAGCGCTCTGTCTCGCAACAGCACTTGCCCAGGCACAAAACGATCAGCGTCTCATTGACGCTGTAGTAAAAAATCTGTCATTGAAGAATGAGGCTATAAAGGCAGAGTTTACCGCAACAAAGCCACATCCTGAAAACAGGAATGCAACGATTGTTTTACTGGCAGTTCCACAAGGCGAGGATGAAGATGCATTTACGTTGGATATTTACCTGGTACTGGCAGATACAAAAACCGGTGCTATACTTTGTTCGCTCGCTGAAAAAGAACGCTATACTTCTGATGCCATTCGACTGACCGGTTTTCAAATTGATACAGCACCCTACAAAATAGCATCTACTGTACGTGCTATCGGTATACGTGCCAGCTATACCGGCAGTTCACGACCCAATCCCTTTGGGAAAGAAACGTTATCACTATATATACAGCAAGGCAAAACACTTGTAAAGGTACTGCACGATTTTGTAACCTATCAGTCAACCGGTGAATGGGACACGAATTGTACAGGCAGCTTCTCGACCAGTAAAAGCGTACTCGTTATCCTTGCTGAAAAGACCAATGGCTATAACAACATACAGGTAAACACCCAAACAACCGAAACAGAAAATATAGTAAGGAACGAAGACTGTATATCCAGCGACACCGAAACAAAGTCCAATCAAAAACTGACGTTCAATATCAAAGAGAATCAATACCAGGTTTCAAAAAAGTAACACAACAACTGTTACAACTCCTAACTAAACTATAGGGCCGTTACTCGTAATTCACAGCTCACCGCTATTTCAAAACGTTTACACAAACAAAACACTCGCATAAAGTGCGTGTAGTATTTTAACTATACATTTGGCCGTCTGTCTTGCGGATTGAGATATATTCTGCGGATATCTGTATTTTTATTCTTCATGTTTCACTAAACCTATTTAGCTATTATTATGAATGTTATTTCCAGATCGTTTCGGGCGCTCGCAGTAGTATGCACTGCCGGGTTACTCATGGTTGGCTGTGCCGACAATTTTATACAAGAGAGTCAAAGTATAAATCTTTCGGATGAACGTGCTGCTGATGCAACGGCATCACTGCTGACGGTATCACTTACAGAAAGTTTTGAAGTGGGCGGTACAAGTCCCAAGACTGCTTACGATGTATCACCCACCGGATCATCCAGCGGAGACAATGTTACTCTTCCCAGCGGATCGTGGAATCTGTACGATGCATTAGTGGGTAATTTAGCAGGCGACCTGAAAGCAGGATCATGGTCGGCACGCATTCGCAACACGGGTAAAATTACCATGTTGTTCAATGTAACTACAGGTATCAGCACGGTTACAGTAAAGCATGGTACCTACGGAAGCGATGCAGCAAGTCAATGGGGATTGTGGTATTCGGTAAACAGCGGCAGCTCGTGGACACAGGCTGGATCTAATGTTACCACTACATCTTCACTTCAAACACAAACTTTTACGCTGAATGTTACCGGCACCGTACGACTCGAGATACGCAAGCTGACGGGCTCTTCCAATCGCATCAACATTGATGATATAGTGATTAACGACAACGGTGGTGGCGGTGGTGTTACCGGTAAAAAATTCCTGTTCGATGCATCGCACTATGAAAATGCAGGAAGCGCTGACTGGCAGATTGATGCTGACGGAACTGAAAGTGTACCAACCTATACCGGCGGTACAACCGTTGAGACAAAAGCACAACGTTATCCAACACCTTCCTATACCGGTATAACCGCGAGTACATCTGAAAACTATTGGAAAGGTGGAATGTCTGCATGGGCTGTTGAACTCGTGAAGCGTGGACACCTGGTTGAATCTTTACCGGTAGGCACAGCGATCACGTATGGTAATGCATCGAATGTACAAGACCTGAGTAACTATGATGTGTTCATGGTGCTTGAACCAAATCGCCTTTTCACTGCCGCAGAAAAAACTGCGATCATGAACTTTGTTGCCAATGGTGGCGGGTTGATGATGGTAGCTGACCACACAGCCGCTACTACCGGTGGAACAGATTCTAACGGCTATAATCCTTCTGACCGTGATGGTGATGGCTTTGATTCACCTCGTGTATGGAATGACCTCATGACAAACAATGGTATCAACAACAACAATCCATTCGGTTTTATTGTAGACTATGTTGACATTGATGAACAGCCCACTACGAAGGTATATACCGGCAGCAATGCGCACGCGCAGGTTGTATTGAATGGCGCAGCGGGCACTGCAACTAAACTCGCTTTCTATGCAGGTACAACTGCAACGCTATATCCTGCTAACAACAGCAGCGTTCAGGGTTTATTCTGGCGCACCAGCAGCACCGTTGGCAGTAACAATGGCGTGATGGCGTTGCTGGCAACCTATAGCAATGGTCGCGTTGTATTTGTCGGTGACAGTTCTCCATCAGACGATGGCACCGGTGATACCAACGACAACCTCTTCAACGGCTGGTCGGGTGATGCGCCATCAGGCTATACATCGCACCCTGCACTTCACCTGAATGCTTCGCTCTGGCTTGCAAAAGTTCAATAGTATATTTACAGGTATATATGCAACAGGCTGCCCGTTTGAGCAGCCTGTTCTTTTTTTTAGCAATCAATATCAAATACAGTTCTACTGTTCTTTCAACGCATTTACCGGGTTCGTCCGGGCAGCTTTGAATGATTGAATGCCTACTGTTAGTAATGACAATGCTGTGATCAGCAGTGCTGCTTTTACAAAGAGCAGATACGTGATCTCGATTCGATAAGGAAATTTCTGTAACCACTGCTCTGCTGCATAATAACTTACCGGTATAGCAATCACGAAAGCTATAACGATCAACAGTAAATAACTTTTCGATAATCCGAAAACAAGGTTGGCATCATCGGCACCAAGCACTTTCCGAATGCTGATCTCTTTATACTTCTGCGATGTACTATATACTACGAGTCCAAAGAGTCCCAGGCAGGCAACGAAAATCGCGAAGCCTGTAAAGAAGGTAAATAGTGTAGCGAGCTTTTCTTCAGCCTTATATAGTTTATCAAAATTTCCATCCAGGAAATGATACTCGAATGGCCACTCGGTGTTGAACTTCTTCCAGGTTGCTTCGAGGTGCGCCAGGGTAGCCGGTATATCTTCCGACTTGATGCGAAACGCCATTGATGAATATGCTTTTGGATAAATATGCAGCACAACGGGTGATATACTTTCGCGCAGGCTGTTCAAATGGAAATCTTTTACAACACCAATGATTTTACCTTGCTTCAATGAATCCGGATTGTCCCAGCGATTCCATTCCACTTCGTGCTGAAGTGCATCTTTCGGATCGGCATGTCCTAACATTTTCGCAGCGGCTTCACTTACAATAAACGCATCATTTACATCCGAAGGAAAATCTTTTGAAAAATCACGGCCGGCAATCAAAGTCAGTCCAAGTGTTTTTACATAGTCGTGATCTACAAGCAACATCGAAAGCGACAGGTCTTTTTTTGTTACACGATCGCGTATACCATCACCGGCAAATGCTTCGCCCGGCAATCCGTATTGCAACGTTGCACCGAGTATATTGGGATGGTTGGCAAAAGCATTCTTGACTGCCTCCGGATTGCTCTGCATATCACCGCGCAGACCTACAATCAAAACATTGTCTTTGTCAAAGCCCATGTCTTTGGTGCGCATATAGGTATGCTGCTCCGATACAACAAACGAAGCGATGATGAGCAGGAACGACAGTATAAACTGCAACACCACAAGACCTTTTCGCAGCACTGTTTTACCCGACCTTCCTGATTTTTTATTGGACAGTATCTGCGCAGGCTTGTAACCTGATATATAGAAAGCCGGATATGCACCGGCTGCCACGCCCACCAATACGGTAGCCACCAGCAGTACAATAACCAGCAACGGATTTAGAAATATACCCGTTGGTATACTCTTCTCTGTAAAGTTATTCAGTGCCGGCAATACCAATTCAGTTACAAGACCGCCAATCAACAACGCTATACCTGCAATTACCACCGACTCGCTGATGAACTGGTATATAAGCTGCGAACGATAGGCACCTACTACTTTCCGAACCCCTACTTCCTTTACACGATTCACGGCACGCGCGGTGGAAAGATTAATAAAGTTAAGAATGGCAATGATGAGTATAAAAACAGCGGTTGCCGAAAGTATATAGATGGTTTGTGCGTTTCCGCGAACTGCTATATCCCACTTTTGGCCAGAGGCGTGTAAATGTATATCCGCCATCGGCATAATGTGCGGTATATAATAACTACCGTGATCTTTTGTTGTGGGCCATGCATTGCGTTCAGCAAAATCTTTCAGCTTGGCATCGAATTGCTCCGCGTTGGTACCTTCCTTTAGTTTAATGTAGGTATGAAACTGGCTCCATCCCCAGCCCTGCATACGCTCCGGAATCGTAGTAAGCAGCTCCTGCATGGTAACAAAATAGTTGAGCTGTAAATGTGAATGCTCCGGGAAATCTTCAAACACCGCTGCTACTTTATAGTTCTCGTCAAAAACCTGCAGCGTTTCACCGACAGCCGGTTTATCACCAAAATATTTTTTCGCCAGTGTCTGGTTGATGGCTATTTCTTTTACATCGTGCAGGGCAGTCTCTATATCACCTTCAACAAGTTTGAGACTGAACATTTCAAATATAGCCGGATCCGCACAGCCACCTTTTTCTTCGGTATATTTCAGGTTACCGGCTTCAAACAACACCGGGTTATAAAAATTCATGAACCGCGCGTACGCTTCCACTTCCGGGTATTCCTCCATGAGTGTAGGTCCGATGGGAGGCGGAATCATCGAACCCCGCATCACCCGACCATCATCTGTGAAATGTTCATTGTAGACACGATACTTCCGGTGTACATCCTGCACGTGTTTGTCGAATTGCAGTTCATCATACACAAACAATGCAATCACCAGGAATGATGCAATGCTGATGGCCATGCCGCTGATGTTGATGATGGAGAAGAGTTTATTCTTCGCCAGGTTTCGAAAACCAATCTTGAGATAGTTCTGAAGCATACGGATAAATTTACTGCACCATGGCCAAACGGTATACCATTCCATTAAATGATTGAACACGAACCTCTTAATGGAGACAGCATGAATAACACTGTTTCATTGTGAAACACTTTTGTGTATCACTACGAAACATATATTTTTATTGCCACATGCCGAAAACACCTGCGAAGATACTGATTGTGGATGATGATGCCGATGTGCTGACGGCTGCCCGTGTTGTATTGCGGCAGCTGTATGAGTCGGTTGAGACGGAAAGCAATCCGCAACGTCTTCATGCATTGCTTCAGCAGAATCGCTATGATGTAATTTTATTGGACATGAATTATGCGGCCGGCAGACTTTCCGGTCACGAAGGATTGTTCTGGCTTAACCAGATCATGGCGCGCAATCCGCGGCAGCAGGTAATCATGATTACGGCTTATGGTGATATACAACTCGCTGTGGATGCGATGAAACAGGGAGCTGCTGACTTTATTGTAAAGCCCTGGGAGAATGAAAAGCTGGAAGGCGCAGTGCTGGCTGCGTATAGACGGGCCGTTGAGCAGCAAAAAAATCAGCCCGCCACCAAGAACACAACATCACAACCTATACCTGCAGCAGAAATTATAGGTATATCACCGGCTTTCAAACAAGTACTCGCAACCGTTGATAAAGTAGCGGGTACCGATGCCAATGTTCTGCTGCTCGGTGAAAACGGAACAGGGAAGGAACTAATCGCAAGTCTCATTCATCAACGCTCCAGGCGAAAGGATGAAGCGTTTGTAAAAGTTGATGCCGGCGCGTTACCTGCCAATCTTTTTGAGTCAGAATTATTTGGCCATAAGAAAGGATCGTTTACCGATGCGCGTGAAGATCGCACGGGCCGCATGGAGGCAGCCAACCGCGGAACGCTTCTGCTGGATGAAATCGGAAATATACCTATAGCACTCCAGGTAAAATTACTCGCTGCGCTTCAGAACCGCGAAGTGACCCCGCTGGGCAACAACCGCGCTACAAGCATTGACATACGACTGATCAGTGCCACAAATCTTGACATACAACAGGCTGTTCGCTCCGGGCACTTTCGCGAAGACTTGCTATACCGGATCAACACGGTAGTTATTACATTACCATCCTTGCGCGATCGCACCGAAGATATACCATTGCTGGCCGATCATTTTCTAAAAATATATACCAGTCGATATCATAAGGGAGAGAAATCTATTTCACAAGATGCTATCCGATACCTGCAAAAATATACCTGGCCGGGAAACATACGCGAGTTGCAGCACGCTGTAGAACGGGCGGTCATCTTAAGTGAGCACACGACCTTGCAAAAAAGTGACTTCGCTCTTTCTGCTACAGCCGATGTCGCGCCTGGCGTAGAAGCATTTAACCTCGATGAAGTAGAGCGTAAAACGATACTGGCGGCCATCCAAAAGTATAACGGCAATCTAAGCAAAGTAGCCAAAGAGCTGGGCGTAGGACGCACGACACTATACCGGAAAATGGAAAAATACGGACTAGATAAGTAATTATGATCTACAGAAATTTCCGGCTCAACATTATCATTCGCATTTTGTGCATTGTGGTATTAGCACTTGCACTCGCGTTTGTTGTGGTGAAACGCCCGATGTTCTTTGTATCGTCAGCCATTATACTGTTGCTTATTACCTGTGTCATTAGTCTCATTCGGTATATCGATAAATCCAACAAAGACCTTACACATTTTTTATTGTCGATACGGCAAGGCGCTTTTACGGAGTCCTATACTTCAGGCCATCGCGGAAAACAGTATGAACAGCTCAGTGGCGCGCTTAATGATATTGTTGCCGAGTTCAGCAAACTGAATCTGGAAAAAGAATTACACTACCAGTACCTCCAAACATTGAATGAAAACATTAGCATTGCTATTTTGAGTTTTGATGCTACAGGAAGATTGATGATGATGAATCCGGCAGCAAAGAAACTTTTAAACTATCCGCAATTTGCAACGCTCGATCATTTCAGAAATATAGATATAGCTTTATACCAGGCTGCAAAAGACATTCAGCCGGAGCAGCGACAAGTTGTACGGGTATTTATAGATGAGGATCAATACCAGCTGAGTGTGCAGGCAAAGGAAATTATTTTGAACGGCAAGTCCGTAAAAATACTCCTCTTACAAAATCTCAATCATGAACTGGAAGAAAAAGAGATTGAAGCGTGGCATCAATTAATGCGCGTACTTACGCATGAAATTATGAACAGCGTTACGCCTATAGCTTCGTTAACAGCCGCAGCCGAATCTATACTAAAGAAACCGGATGGCAGCCGAAAAGATCTTGCCACGCTGAATGAAGACCAGGTGGATGATATATTCTGTAGTCTGGCCACGATTGGATCGCGTAGCAAAGGACTCATGAATTTCGTAAAAGCGTATAAAGAATATGCTAAACCTATACACGCCCAGTTTGAGACGGTGAATATAGCTGACCTTGTAAAACGCGTTGCCGCACTGCTGGCACACGATCTTCAGCAGGCCCATATCAGGCTTTCCATCCATTCCGCCAAGACCATTACGGCAAAAGCAGATATAGCATTGATGGAGCAGGTAATAATCAACCTTGTAAAAAATGCTATGGATGCTGTAGCGCACGATGGCACGGGTATAATTACCATTGACGTACACGAAAAGAACAATCGTGCTGCTATAACTATAACAGACAACGGACCGGGCATCGATCCTGAAGTATTACCCCGGATATTTGTTCCCTTCTTCACCACCAAACCGAAAGGTTCCGGTATAGGCCTCAGTCTGTCGCGACAGATTATGAAACTGCACGGAGGCACCATCCACGTACATGTATCCGACAAGGGAAGTGCATTTACGTTGGAATGGTAAACGATGTTATACTTTTTTGGATGGATATCGGCCACTCGCCCTGAAGCATATATATAGTATATTTACGAACGCTGAATCCTTACACAGACCAGCCACGGTGTTTGTGTATTGCCAAACATTACCGGCTCGAGTAAATAGGTGCTGCCATTCCAGGAAACTTCCGAAGACTCACTCCATTTCTCCGGCAGCATATTTTCCGGAATGAAGGCGTTACAGGATTGACCGGTAGCTATACTGTTGTCAGACATTTTGACGATTGTTTTATTATGACCGATCAGCGCAACGGTGATGCCGGGTTCAATCCACTTCAGTGTACCGATCAATTCCATAATACTATCCACTGCGAAATCAACACCACAAATACCTCTGAAATGATCACCGGTCATGATGGGTGCAACAGCCGAGATGATCCAGGTATCGTTACCTTGTACAGAGTATATATAGGGATCGATCACAGCTTCCTGTTTCGTTCGCTGCGGTATAATAAAATAATCACCGGCACCTTCCACGGTATAATTCAGCAACGGCTCCAGGTAAAAATCATTTCCGCGTATAGTCCAGTAGGGTATAAATCTTCCAGTCGTGTCGTGGCCCGGACTTGCTATATACTGATCGTCATTACCATCAAACTGGTTGCTTTCCCAAAGTGTGTAGGTGGCCAGGAATGAGGGATTATTCTTCAATATACTTTGCAACATAAAATTGGCCTGTGTGCGTGCATCGACAAAAAGCTGCGGAGCTTCGGCAAACACGGTAAATACATGCGCACACGTGCGTGACGCATCAAGCGCTACTTCAATGGATGTCTTAATAGTAGTTGACAACTGTGATGCCTGCGCATGCAGGTTCGCCATGCGCGTATCCAGCAACGACTTGTCTTTAAGCTGAAGTTCCTGCTCCTTCGTTCTGATCTCCAGAAGTGTTTTCTCCATCAACTTCTTCTGTGTTTCCAATTGCTTGTTGCTGCGCTCCAACTCGGTAGAGCGTATCGCTTCGGCTTGCTGTATGGCGTGCAGTTCGCCTATAGTTTGTTGCATTGCCTCTTCGTTGGCACGCAGCTTCTCTTCTTTCAGCTTTGTTTCTTCCAGCAGCAATTGCGTGCGCTCGTTTGCCTGCAATGTTTTTATAACTGATGCGAGCTCCTGGCTTATACTCGTTATGAATTGAATCTTGTGTTTTTCGATCGCTTTGAAAGATGCGAGTTCCAGCACACCATACGGTATACCATCTATGATAAGAGGCGACACCACAATATATGCAGGCTGGGCTTCACCTAAACCGGATTCTATCTTCAGGTAATTATCCGGTACTTCGTTCAGCGTAATCATGGCACGTTCCAGAAATGCCTGTCCGGCCAGACCTTCACCGGCACGAATGGAACCATTGATATATTTCTTCCGGCCATACGCATATACAGCTACACGCTGCAAGGTACGCTGACTGGTATCTTGCACATCAGACACGAATAGCGCACCCAGACTTGCTGAGGTATATTTGATGATAAAGCTGAGCATCTGATCATATAGTTTACGCTGATCATCATATCTTCTTAAAGTATTGCCAAATTCGGCCACTCCCTGCGTCAGCCATTTGCGTTCATTCTCCTGTTGGTATGTATCCCGTAGGTTATCGCGCATGTCAATCAACGCCTTTGCTATAGCACCTTTACCATCGAACATTGCTGCCTGCACGTCAAAGTTGTTCTTCGCTACATTGCCGGCAAACTCCAGCAGCTTGCGCATCTGACTGGTAAATATATACAGGGCATTCAGCGTAACGGAGATCTCATTCTTGCCGTGTTGCTTTTCAATCATCGGCAATTCTCCTTCCGATAATCGCTCGAGTATAGATCGCGTCTCCGCGATGGACACAATGATAGATCGGCTAACGATATATATAAATACAACGATGCCGAGCAGCACCATCAGCGAAAGCGATCCAAAAAACCAGAGCATAGCCTTACGTTTCTGCTCAAAGTTCTGGATAATATTGTTCTTATA
>CBIHOZ010000172.1:0-14979 GCA_966211525.1 uncultured Chitinophaga sp.
AGCCGGATAGAAACCGGATAGCAATACACCACCAAGCATCACACCAATAAATATAAATATACCAGAGCTGTTCAGCTCCGAAAGTACATGCCACAAGCTCAACCGGTATCCTATAATATCATTGAACGTAAACTGACAAGCCTGCACACAAAGTATAGCCGTTATAAATGCAAGACATGATATCATCGCTGACTCAAAAATAAACTGTCCTACAAGCTGACTCTTCATAGCACCCATCACCTTGCGCAAGCCAACCTCTTTGGCACGATCGAGTGCACGCGAAGTCGTCAGATTTATATAGTTGATCCAAGCAATTACCAGAATGAAGATTGCAATCACCAACATGGCCCACACCGATTTACCACTGGCGGTGCGCGCTATATCATATTCATAGTCGGAATATAAATGTGCGCGACTAAGTGGCTGCAAGTAAAACTTCTCAACGCTACCAGACACCTTATCGCCTTTAAAATATCGCTCACTGAACGCAGGAAATTTACTTTCCAGTGATTTATAGTCCACACCCGGCTTCAATACAATATAGTGTCTGAAGTCAGACCATTGCCAGCTAACATCCGCATCGTTGTTTCCATCACTGATCAACGTTTTATAAGACACCAGCGCATCAAACTGTAAATGCGAGTTGTCGGGTATATTCGCGCAAACACCGGTTACTTTATAAGGTTGCTTATCGCTTCCCCAATAAATTTCCTTACCCAATGCATCCACGATAGTCCCACGCGTCAGGTTAAAATATTTACGCGCCAGGTCCTCGGTAATTACAACGGTATGTGTATCCTTCAGAGCCGACAGACGCTCACCAGCCAGCAGCGGAAAACTGAATACCGACAGAAAATTTTCATCCACCATCAGACTGGCATCATCCTGAAAGTATTCATCGTTCACGCGTGCGTTAAACGCACCCGAAGGCATTAGCCGGGTATATATTTCAATTTCAGCATAGTCCTTCGCCATGGTGGGGCCAATGGTCGGGTATGTAATTGTGCCATGTTGTATGAGCTTTCCGTTTTGAAACCGGTCATTCGTAACACGGTATATACGATCGAACTTGTCGTGAAATTTATCGTAGCTCAGTTCGAACGTTACAAACTGAAAGATCAGCAGGCACGCAGCAAGGCCAATGCCGAGACCAAATACATTTATAGCAGAGAATACTTTGTTCTTCGCTACATTTCGAAAAGCAATGATTAAGTAATTACGCAGCATCATCGTATTGATCAGTTGAAAAGTAAATTTGTTCCGCAGTAAAATACCAGGTCGGAAAAACTTCAACGCACTCCACACCAACCTGCGCCTGGCGTTCCGTTCGTCCATGCGCTTTACATCACGATAATAACGTTGCAACAGATCACCCTCTATTTCTTCACGCAGCTCTTCCGGGCAGATCCACTGCAGAAACTTTTTTGCAAAACGGGAAGGGTGCTCCTCCTGCATAAATTCAGACTATATATATGATTCAAACAATGCATCTCACAACGCCTGCCCCTCTATAAATCTATTTCCTTCTATTTTGTTAAGCAAATATGTAAAATAAAAATCACAATGGCAATGCCTGCGGCCCGGGTTATCCGCTCCAAGTCCGTCCGCCCGCACACCCAACGCACTTCGGGCTTTCCGCTACTACCCCTATTGCAGATTCGTCAGGTATATCGTTCAACGTTCATCCCGCGACATGCTCAAAAAAAATGATAAAAAGTTGTAACCAACCCGAACCAATTGTGAATCCTTACGTTTAAGATATAAGACCGATCGGTCTAAAAACACAATCATATGACGAAATCAGAGCGAACCAGGCAATTTATTATCGAGCAATCTGCTGCTATTATTAATAAAAAAGGAGTTGCGGGTACTGCTATATCTGATCTGATGGAAGCCACCAAACTTGCCAAAGGCGGCATCTATGGCAACTTCGAAAATAAAGACGAGATCTGCGTGGAAGCATTTGATTACCTCACCGGGATGGTCGCTCGCGGACTGGACAGTGCGATAGCAAACAAACAAACTGCCCGCGAAAAACTATTTGCACTCCTTGACTATTACCACGACAACCTCGCATCCAGTGAAACGGGAGGATGTCCTTTACTTAACTTCGGCACAGAAGCGGACGACACAAACCCCGAGTTGAAACAACGCGTTGCCAAAGGTATAAAGAGAAGTCAGCAACGCATGCTTAAACTGATTGAAGAAGGGCAAGCTGCTGGTGACTTCAGCAAGCGCACCGATGCCAGTCTCTTTGCACTAAAAATGTTCACCATGATCGAAGGTGCGATCTTCGCCTCACGTGTAACCAACAACAAAGCATTAATGAAATCTGTAGTGGACATGTTAAAAAAAGAAATTGACGCGCTGTAATTTTTTTTGACATATAAGAGACCGATCGGTCTAAAATAATAAGACACGTAACCCAGACAAATTCAAAAACACAATACGAAATGAAAACCCTGAAAGAAAGTCACGCAGCAATCAGCACAGTGCTTGCATTTGCACTCATCCCGCTCTCCGGATTCGCCACCGATATATACCTTCCCTCCTTCCCCGCCATGGCAACTTTGTTCGGCACCAGCCAGGCCGATATACAGTTGTCCCTTGTTGTCTTTGTAGTGAGCAATGGTATAAGTCAGCTTTTTGTAGGGAGTCTCCTGGATACATTGGGACGCTATCGTTTAAGCATTCTGTCACTCATTGTCTTCGCGTTATCAAGTTTCGTCATTGCCATCACACACAGCTTGCCCGTGTTGCTGAGCATGAGAGTCATACAAGGTATAGCTATAGCATTGATCGTTGTCAGTAAACGTGCTTTCTTTATCGACCTATATTCGGGCAGCAGGTTGAAACATTATACCAGCTTGTTTTCCATTATGTGGGCAACAGCTCCCATCATCGCTCCCTTTCTCGGTGGCTTTCTTCAGCATTACTTCGGATGGCAATCCAACTTTTATTTCCTCGGCTTCGCTACGGTCGCTATACTTGTACTTGAATTGATCTATAGCGGAGAAACTCTAAAGTCACCACAAGCCTACAAAGCAAGCAGACTTCTAAACGTCTATGCATCTAAACTAAAAACGTTTGACTTCAGTATAAGCCTCCTCATTTTAGGCTCGGCTTTCTCGATGGTAATTGTATTCAATATGGCAAGTCCGTTTATCATCCAGCATATCTTCCATGCATCGGCCGTCACTATCGGGTATTGTTCTCTTTTATCCGGTGTAGCAATTCTTGCCGGTGGATTGATCAGTAAGTCGCAGATCAATCGGCCACTGGTCACCAAAATGCGTGTAGTCGCCCCGTTGCTCATCGCCTTCTCAATTCTGATGATTATCACAATGACATACTTCCCCTCGCTGACTGCTTTCATGGTCATTGTCATCCTGATTCACATGGCCAGTGGTTTCACCTTTAATACCTTCTATACCTACGCGCTGGGACGCTTCTCCTCCAATGCCGGAATTGTAAGTGGCATTACCGGAGGCGGAACGTATATCATCACCTCCATACTCAGCTTTTCTGTAGTTACTTTACTGCACGTACAGAATCTTCTTATGCTGGGCGCGGCTTATTTAACATTAGCCGTGTTGATCAGTATAGCGTTTATCATCTTCACGTTTGCGCAGAAGCGTATCATCACCACAGAAGCACAACCTGCCGCCGCTGTATAGCTTCATAATATCAAGGTTGCCTCAAATGAGGCAACCTGTTGTACTCAACCGACTGCCTCAATTCACTTCCCAAGCTTCATGAAAAACTTTATGCGCAGTTTCATGAATTCCTCCTTTTTATATAGTATTATGAATCGATGAATTACCTGCATAACAGGCATTACCACAAACGCAGTATAGCATGACAGACGTAACACGATTTCATATACTGGCTCATATTTTAATTTCGTTTACGGGGGCGTTGTTGCTGCTGGCGATCTGGTACAATATCAGCGACCGGTTCAAACAAATTTTGCAGGAGGACAACTCTCCCAAGCGCGTTGATAAAGGCCTGCTGTATTTAAGCCTGGCGATATTTGTGTGGGTGGCTGCCGGTTGCTGGGCATATATAGGCAACGTGTTCCTTTTTTCACAAACACTATATTTCAAAACCGCGAATAACTTATTCTCTATTATAAACGATCTCTTCCTGTTTCTCGCATTACGTTATGCAGACCATGCTCCGCAGTTTATTCACAAGCATAAGAAGAACAGCCTGCGAATCATTGCACTCATTTTTATCCTGGCGCTCCTTACTTGTGTTATACCCTTACTTACAGGAGAACACAACGATATATATAGCGTGCGAATAAGCGCTCTTCCCGACCTTATCTTATCCGGGTTCTTAACGTTCCTCCTGATTGTTACTTTTTACAAAACATTTGCAACCCGCGGACTAAAGATCGTGGCTGTTATTTCCGTCATTGCCATTGTCTTTATTTTCGTTTCCATCCTTCCCGATGCCTTCCCGGATTTGTATGACGACTTCACAAAAGACCTGATAAAAATTACGGCTAAAACTTCCTTCATTGCCATCACACTGGTGCTGGCAACAAGCTGGGTTATTCAACTGGCCAATACCCCCAAACCAAATGAGATGATGATCAGTTTTATGGATTGGTCGCTCATAAAAATTACCATCCCTTCAAAGGAGATAGTTGGTGCAACCCTTGAGTTTGGTTCCAAGACTACACAATATATCAACCTGCTGAAGTTTGCCATCCGCAGAAAATATGGGAATGAGACAGCACAAAGTATACTGATAGGCCTCGGTGGTGAGATTAACAACCAAACCTACCTCAGCCGGATTATCGACAACATGAATGAAATACTGAAGCTGGAAGACGATCAGAAGCTGGACCGAAAAGATCTTTTCACATTCATCGGTCAGGGAAAATATAGGTTGCGGATCATTCCCGAGAATATCAAGATTGATGAAACGCTCCTCCGGGAATTTGTGAATTCTCCTGGCAATCAAGAGTATAAGTCTATTGTAATTTAATGTAACTGCAGTTACACATCGTTTCTTTCCATTACTTTTTGCTATTCTTTACAACAGCGCTGGATTCCCGCACGCACTGCCAGATACATTTGGGACAGACACAAACGTCCGACAAACTATGGCAAACCTCTGGCTAAAGAAAAGTATCCATCAACTTGTACAAGAAGCATCCGGTGATGAAAAAGGTCTTAAGCGCACCATCGGCACCATGGGACTTATTGCGCTTGGTATCGGTGCCATTATAGGAGCCGGATTATTTACGAGCACGGCAGAAGCTATCGCGAATCATACCGGTCCTGCGGTAACCATCAGTTTTGTCATTGCAGGTATTGGTTGTGCATTGGCAGGACTATGCTATGCCGAGTTTGCTTCCATGATCCCGATCGCTGGCAGTGCCTATACCTATGCATATGCAACGATGGGTGAATTCATTGCCTGGATCATCGGCTGGGATCTTGTGCTTGAGTATGGTGTGGCTTCAGCAAAAGTTGCCACATCGTGGTCGGAGTACCTGAACAAGCTGCTCAGTAATGTATTTCATGTTCAGATTCCGTATGAGTTCTCACACTCACCATTTCAACAATCCGCTGATGGTGTGCAGGGCATTATGAATATACCGGCATTCTTTATCATCCTGCTGTTGTCGCTTGTGTTGGTGAGAGGGGTCAAAGGATCATCACTTGTAAACAGTGTTATCGTGATCATCAAAGTGGCCATTGTATTACTGTTCATTGGGTTCGGCTGGTCCTATATTAATCCTGATAACTATACGCCCTATATACCAGACAGCACCAACGTATCAGGCGAATTCGGTTGGACAGGTATATTTGCCGGAGCCGGCGTTGTGTTCTTTGCCTTTATAGGGTTTGATGCCGTGTCCACTGCTGCACAGGAGGCAAAAAATCCACAGCGCGATATGCCAAAGGGTATATTATTGTCGTTGTTGATCTGTGTCGTACTATATATACTCTTTGCGCATATACTGGCAGGTGTTGCCAACTATACGGAATTCAGAACCGTTGGACAAGAGGCTTCCGTTACCTATGTCATCGACACCTATATGAAAGGCTATGGCTGGCTGTCAACCCTGATCACACTTGCTATACTGGCCGGTTTTTCTTCCGTGATACTGGTCATGCTGATGGGACAATCACGCGTCTTCTTCTCCATGTCCAATGACGGCCTCGTACCCAAGGTATTCTCGCAGCTCCATCCTAAATTCAAAACACCGTGGAAATCAAATTTCCTGTTCTTCATTTTCGTAGGATTAATCGCTGCATTTATACCTGCCTCCATTATATCTGACATGACCGTGATCGGAACACTGTTTGCCTTCGTGCTGGTTTGTATAGGCATCATCGTCTTACGCAAAACAGATCCATCACTCCCCCGCCCCTTCCGCACGCCCTGGGTACCGGTAATTCCCGTCCTCGGCATTATAGTTTGCACTGGATTGATATATACTCTCGGGCCCGCCAACTGGCTGCGACTATTCCTCTGGCTAGTGATTGGTATATTTATATACTTTGGTTATGGGATTAAGAACAGCAAACTGCGGAAAGATTTTAAGGAAGGCTAATAAAACCCGCATTTCAATCCTTCAATGTTTTTAAACACTTAACCGCTATCAGCAAAAATGCTACAATCTGACAAATGACAGCTCCGACTAAATAGATGTCTTTGGCTACTATTATGGTAGAAAAAACAGAACCGACCTCTATTAACAATAATGACACAAACTGAAAAAATATACCTACGGATACGATAACCAGTGTCCATTTCAGCGAACCTCTCTTTACCAGAAGGGTAGTAGAAATCACGAGGCTGGCAACACCCTGTATCCAAATTGAAATATCATCATCACTTCCTGAACTTTGTAACGACTTAACGGATTTATAAACACCTGATTGTTCATCAAAAAAAACTAGTCCCTCACCAAAATAGAAAGACATTAAAAACAGTAAACCCTGAACAAAATATATCAGCGAAAATACTCTCATTAATCAATCTATTAAATGCTTTTCTAATTCTCTTACCGAACACAGTTCAATTTCAACGCAAATATATCGAGGCCCTCAACAATACAACAGGAGGTTGCCTTTAAAGAGACAACCTCCTGCAAAAAAATAGAAGAACTATAGACGTTCGTTAGTAGCTTGCGTTCTGCACTAAATATCCAGGTATCTCCGAAGCGCCATCTATAGCAGACTGCGGAATCGGGAACAGACGTTTACGTTTATCTGCATCGGTCTTTTCAGTCCATGAGCCTTCATATTTACCGAAGCGTATCATATCAGTTCTGCGCTGCATTTCCCAATAGAACTCAAAACCACGTTCGCGGAATAGTATATCCAGATTCATTTCAGAAAGTGCTGGTGGCGTTATGCGTGCTGTGCGCGAAGCTCTCACCGTATTTACATCTGCCAACGCATCGGTTGCATTGCCCTTGCGAAGCTTTGCTTCGGCACGCATCATATATATATCGGCCAGGCGCAAAATAATGATATCAGCATCACCCCTATTACGACCGGTATCAGACTTCTTGCTGAATTCATATTTCAACACTCTATAGCCATTGCTATAACCACGGCCTGCTTCGGTATAGTTAACAAATTCAGTGAAGTTTACCGGTACGTTTGCCAAGCCGCGGGTCCTGTTGAAAAGTTTACCAACCTTATAGTTGCTACCACCATCACCACAACGCGTGAAAGGAGTTCCGTTGGCAGGAGTTTGTAATCCATATTGCTGTCCTCTCAAAATTCCTCGGTCAATTTCAAAAGAAGCAGCAGTCATACATGAATCTGCAGGTATAATTAAATTCTTCTTGTAGAACCTGGGATCCATTGAAGCCGGATCATTGCCGCCATAGGCATCAGTCCAGGTGTGGTAAAAATCAGGAGTTATAGCCGGACCATCCGTTCCATTTGCTTTCGGAAATTGAGGAAGAGGAAACTGATCGCCTGACAAAGAAAAATAAGCCATACGGTTATGTCCATTGAGTTCCGCGCGTTGATCGAGTGCGAAGATGAGTTCCTTGTTAGTATGGTTCTCATCATCAAAAATCTCAAAGTACTCCGGAGAAAACTGATATTGTCCTAACGCTATTACTTTGTCGGTATACTCAATAACTTTATCCATGTCTTCATTTGTAAAATTGAACGCATCTGCATACGGATCACGGTATACTGCGGCATTCAAATGCAACCTTGCAAGCAATCCCCAAACAGCACCTTGTGTAACTCTACCAGGACCGACAGTATTACTTACTGCATTTTGTACTGATAGTAGCTCGTTCTTGATAAATTCAACGGCATCATTACCTCTCAAAATCGTTGATCTCGCTGCCAGATTGTCTTTTACGAATATCAACCCGAACAGATCAAGACTCAACATGGAATAGTATGCATGCATTGCCTTGGCTTCTGCCAGATATGTTTTGGCAGCCTCTGTGTCTATATCGGCAAGCTGATCAATAGCACTGGTTGATCTAGTAACACCTGTAATGATGAGAGATCGCCAAGTATCATTTACAATTGCACTCTGAGGGGTAGTGCTATGCTTATGTAAATCAATATAAATATTGTTATCTCCCCAATCTTTACCACCACGAAAAGGAAGTATAGCCTCATCCGTTGAAATTTCCTGAAGCGCGAAATATCGCGTATGCAGGAATAAATCTGGCATAGCAGCATATACCGGAGCTATAATTCCATCGGCTGCTGCTTCTGGACTTGCTCCACCGGTAAATGATTCATCCAATACCTCTTCTTCCAAATCAGTACAACTGTTCGCAAACAGAATGCTGAAGCAAAGAGACAGTAATAATATTTTCTTTTTCATAGATATAGTATCTCTTAAAATGTAATGTTAAGTCCAAATACAATGGTACGCGCTTTAGGATAGCTCTGATAGTCAATACCCCATGAAGTAATACCATCAACGGTCTTATCGGTATTTACTTCAGGATCGTATCCATCGTAGTCCGTGATCACGAATAAATTCTGACCTGTTACAGAAAGGCGAAGTGATTTTACCCAGTTACTGATACCAAGTATTTCAGGTCTGAAATTATAGCCTAACGTTGCATTGTTCAGGCGCAGGAAAGATCCATCTTTCAAATAGCGCGTTGAGACATCACCTGAGTTCTGATCTGATTCTTGTGGATACTTGATGGCAGTAGCCGTTGTATTGAACGATCTCGATAAATTGGTAGTAGTAAAGAGCGCATTCTCGGTGTTGTCGTATACTTTGTTACCAGATACACCATTGAAATTTAGTGTAAGGTCAAACCCTTTGTAACCTATGTTACCTGTGAAGTTATACATCTTGGTTGGTAATGCACTTCCGGCAGCAATTCGGTCTGCATCAGTGATGTTACCTTCTCCAGTATGATCGACAAATATATTTTCGCCATTCTCGTCTATACCAGCAAATTCCTTTAGGTAGAACGTTCCAATAGGTTCACCATTCACATAGCCATTGGCTGTAGCAGAAGTCAAGCCAGCTCCGTTAATAGTACCTGTAGTAATAATAGTATAAGGAGACCCTTCTACATCGTTATTTATAAAGGTGATATTTCCGCCAACGCCATAACTCAAACCGTTTTCTCCTCTATGCTGATAGTTCAACGCAAGTTCCAGCCCTTTATTGGTAATCTCCATATCCTTCACGTTTCTCCAATACTTCGGAGCAGGTTGAACAGGATCAGGAGGAATAACTTCTAATAGTATATTATTTGAAACCTTGTTGAAGTAGTCGATAGATCCGGAAAGTGCTCCATCAAAGAAACCATAATCAAGACCTAAATTGATTTGCTGCGATACTTCCCACTGTATATTTGGGTTCGCGACTCTCGAATCAACAGTACCCACAGGATAACTTCCCGAAGGATTAAGCGGATAACTTGTTGATGCCTCTACGGTCGTACGGAATCTGGCTTGTGTAATCTTGGAAGGAATTTCCTGATTACCTGTCCGTCCCCAACCAGCACGAAGTTTCAGATTACTGAAAGGCAATGACTGCATGAATGCTTCCTCAGATACTCTCCATCCCAATGCGAATGACGGAAATGTTCCATACTTATTGTTCGCACCAAATTTAGAGGAACCGTCTGCACGCAACGTAGCCGTTATCAAGTAACGATCTTTAAATTCATAGTTTACTCTGCCGAAGAAAGACTGAAGTTCGTTTTTAGTGGCAGTTCCGTAAGGCTTATTATTGTTATCACCTGACAGCAGAACTTCTGTACCAAATCCAGGATTATAACGTGGCTCTATACCATTATCAGGAAATTTGCTGATACTCCACCAACGTGTCTGCAAGAATATTTTTTGATACGAATGTCCCGCCAATATCGAGAAGTTATGCTGTCCTTTGGTAAGTGAATACGTAATATAGTTTTCGATGAGACTATTGTTATTGTTTACAAACGTTGTGTTCAAACGCCCGTCTTGCTGAGGTGTTGTGCTAGGCATTGACTGTTCATCACGTACAGAGCTCGAGTTGTCTATACCAAAATTAAGTTTATATACGAGTCCCTTAACGATTTCAAGTGATGGTGATATGTTACCAATTATTCGCGTTGTACTGGTTATATCATCACTCAATTTAAGACGGATCAACGGATTAGTAACATTTGGTATGATGGTGGGATTACCGGCAGCATCATATGCAGCATACGTTGGGTTCAAACTTAAAGCTGTACCAATGATATCGCCTACCGGAGGACGGTTGTTCTCTGTGTTACTCGCACTAAGATTTAAATCAACTTTCAGTCTATCATTCCATATCTTCTGAGTAAGGTTAATACGGCCCGTATAGCGCTTCATATCACTCTTCTTCAATATACCCTCCTGGTCTTGCATACCAAGCGATGCATAATAGGTCACGTTTTCAGAACCACCACTCAGATTCAAGTTGTGTGTCTGCGTATAGGCTGTACGCGTAACTTCTTTCTGCCAGTCGGTCGATGATCCTGCATCTATGATTGTTGCACCGGTCTCAGGTACATGCTGACGGAATTCATCGGCCGTGAACACATCGATCTCGCGGGCAAGATTTGATATACCAAAGCTTGTGTTATACGATATAGAGGATTGTCCTGACTTACCTTTTTTAGTAGTGATCAGCACAACACCGTTCGCGCCCCGGGCTCCATATATAGCTGTGGCAGAAGCGTCTTTTAAAACATCAATCGACTCAATGTCCTGCGGGTTAAGATAGTTTAGCGGGTTGGTGTCACCGCCGGTAGTAGAGTTGTCAAGAGGCAAGCCGTCAACAACAAACAACGGAGTGCTTCCGGTACGCACGCCACCAGGACCACGAATCGTAATAGTTTGTCTGGCCCCAGGTTCACCACTCACAGAGGTTACGTTTACGCCAGCAACTTTACCTTGCAAAAGTTGTTCAGGTGAATTGATTACACCACGGTTAAAATCTTCGCTCTTCACAGAAGTTACGGCACCGGTTACATCTTTTTTCTCCTGTGTACCATAACCAACCACCACCACTTCAGAGAGTGTAGATGCATCCGCTACGAGTGTTACATCGAGCGAAGTCCTGTCTCCTACTATAATTTCCTGTGATACAGTTCCTACGAAACTAAATACGATCACGGACTGGCCGGAAGATACTGTAAGTTTATAGTTACCCTCACTGTCACTCACGGTTCCGTTTGTTGTACCTTTTTCAATCACACTCACACCAGGTAGTACTTCACCGGTGTCGTCTATAATTTTACCACTAACGGTCACGGCCTGCAGGGGCGATGCATATAAACACACGGGCACGGACAAGAAGACCATCAGCACTGCATACATCAAATAATTACTGCAGCGGGGCAAAAGGTCTTTCCAGAAATAACTACTGTAGTTTTCTTTCATAGGCTTTCATGATTTAAAATATAGTATATGATTAGTAGGATGTACAAAGATGCTATACGTTCTTGGGTCAGGATGCATTAAAATCCGCGCAAATAAAATACTTCATCCTTCAGCAAGCTGAATTTTACTGTTACGGTTATATTAAGTTAATGCGTTCGTATGATGATCAGGAGTAAAAGGAAGCACCCCGCATTCTGCAGCACATTACATAGACGATATTTTCAGGTTGCTTCCCTGACATTTAACTAAATATAATTTTTAAAATCGGATTGAAAAAGCTGTTCTATACTTTTTTAGTTTTACATGCACATACTATATAAATCATCGCACGTTACAAACTGTTAACGTTTATTTGATCTTTCGTTCGATTTTACTTTGTATTATACATTTACTTTTGCCGCATGACTAAGAATACGCTATGCATGTATTAGTGGTGGATGACCTTCAGATTGATCGCTTTATACTCAAAAAACTTCTGGCACCGCATTACGGTGTCACGACACTCTCCTCTTCACGCGAAGCCATCGCCTTCGCCCTGAGCCATACATTTGATATTGCGTTGCTCAACGTAAACCTGCTGCACGATATGGACTGTGTCGGTCTGTTGCATGAACTTCGTGCGATACAGCCGCATCCGTTCACAGCCTTTGCCACCACCTGCCATGTGGATAAAAGCCGGTATAAAAGACTGTTACAGTCGGGGTTCGAATCGGTTATGATGAAACCTTTTGATATGGATGAATTTAACCTGCTGGTGAAAAAGCACATTCTTCAGCCAACTTTTGTGTTACGCTGATTTAATTTTTAGTCTACTATCTTACCTTTGAGCCGAATGTCCACTATTCGTATTAAAAACGAATTCATCCGTGTATATATGAGAATATTTACTTTATCGTGCCTGCTTTCCATGGCATACTTGATTTGTGATGCACAGGAGTATACTACTTCATCCATTCATGCTCACAACGATTATGTACACCCTATCCCCTTCCTTACGGCATATTATAGTCAGGTAGGCTCTGTTGAAGCCGATGTGTTTTTGCAGAAAGGTGAACTGTATGTAGCACATGAAGAGAAAGAAATAACAGCTGATCGGACACTTGATAAACTATATCTGAAACCGTTAGCCGAAAAAATTGCCATTCACAACGGCTCGGTATATCCAAAGTCTAAATCGCTGAACCTGCTCATCGACCTGAAAACAGATGGTATACCTACGCTGCAGGCACTCGTAAAAAAACTGAACAAGTATCCAACACTAACCAACTGTCAGTCGCTAACCATTACGATCAGTGGTAATGTTCCTCCCGCTGAACAATGGAAATCCTTTCCGGAGTATATTCATTTTGACGGACGACCTTCTATACCCTATACCACCGATCAACTGAAACGCATCAGCATCATCAGCGAAGATTTTAAAAAATATACTACGTGGAATGGCAAAGGAACGCTGACAGCACCTGACCTGAAAAAAATTACCGATGTGGTTGACAACGTTCACAGTCTGGGAAAGCGCATTCGCTTCTGGGCCACACCAGACGCAGTAAATGCATGGATCACTTTGCAAAAGCTAAATGTTGACTATATCGGAACTGATCACGTTACTGCGCTTGCAACGTTCATTGAAAAAGAGCCACACGCTGTCTTCACCAATACAACACCACATGCTATCCATAAACCGGTTGTTGCCTCTGAAAGTGTGCAGGTAAAAAATGTTATTCTGCTCATCGGTGATGGTATGGGACTAACACAATTATACGCAGGCTATACGGCTAACCAGGGCAAGCTGAATTTATTTACCATTCCAACGATCGGCCTCTCGGTTACGGCTTCCGCTGATAGCTATATAACAGACTCTGCTGCAGGTGCGACAGCGATGGCTACAGGACAAAAAACAAGCAACCGTGCTATAGGTGTAGATGCTTCCGGAAAAATACTCACACCGATCACCGATATACTTCACCCGTATAAGTATAAGACAGCCGTTATATCGTGCGGTGACATTACGGATGCAACTCCCGCTGCATTCTATGGCCACGTTATTGATCGCGAGTTCAGCGAAAAAATTGCTGCCGATTTTTTGAACAGCCCGGTAGATATACTCATTGGTGGTGGGGTAACTCATTTCACTACACGAAAAGATGGTAGTAATCTGTTTCCTGCACTGAAGCAAAAAGGATATATAATATCGAACGATCTGCAGTCCCTCGACAGCATTCGTGGCAGTAAATATATAGTACTCGACAACGATGCAGCCCGCTCGATGAAACAAGGTCGTGGTAATTTTCTATCGGCATCGTTGCAAAAGGCGCTCCGCACGTTTACCGAAAATAAAAGTCAGTTCTTTATCATGGCAGAAGGTGCGCAGATCGACTACGGAGGTCATGCCAACGACATGGAATATGTAGTGCGCGAAATGCTTGACTTTGACGAAGCCATTGGCAAAGCAATGGAGTTTGTGGATGCGCATCCCGAGACCTTACTGATCATTACAGCTGATCATGAAACCGGCGGACTTACTTTACTCGATGGCGATCTGAAAAAAGGATATGTTCATGGTAACTTCAGTACCAACGATCACACCGCAGTGATGGTGCCGGTGTTTGCTTATGGAAGTGGTGCAAAAGATTTTGCCGGTGTCTATCAGAACACCGCTATATTTGACAAGATCATCAAGGCGCTTCGAATCAACCTGCAGTCTGCGACAAGTAAGCAGTAATCAGGAAGCATACTGTCCTAATATCATCGCTAAAGATTTCCAACGTAGATAATGCCCGCGATAAGCTTAAGTATATCTACAGAGCTTCCCGTGGGCC
Organism: uncultured Chitinophaga sp.; assembly: GCA_966211525.1. Taxonomy (GTDB): domain Bacteria; phylum Bacteroidota; class Bacteroidia; order Cytophagales; family Cyclobacteriaceae; genus Ohtaekwangia. The sequence goes on from CBIHOZ010000172.1 coordinate 14,696, forward strand.
ACTATACCTGATGTACATGGCATGTATTGATCAAATCGATAGTACGGTTATACTTCCGGGGTCTTTAACCGGTGTCTTTGCAGAACTTCCCCTGAACGTTTCATCTGCATGCAACTCGTAGGGAGATTTATACCCGAGTTGCCAGTAATCCAGATTTTGTATTGTAGTTTCTGCTATACCAGTTAGGGCTTCACGGGTAAGAAATGCCTGGTGCCCGGTGAGCAGTACGTTCTTCATGCTACGAAGTTTCAGAAAGTCTTCATCCGGTATAACTGCACTGCGAT
>CBIHOZ010000173.1:0-14964 GCA_966211525.1 uncultured Chitinophaga sp.
CTTACTTCTGTACCAATCTTGTTATGCAGGAATGTAACAGCTTTTTGGACAATAGCGTTTTGCACGGCAGGTATCTGGATAGCCACGGAAACAGCAACGAGCAGCAGTATTACAGAGAGGACAATCCACCCCAATACTTTTATAGTCTTAACCAGAATTCTTTTCGGTTTCCAAGGCAATTTCATTTCACAGCGATCCTTTCTGCTAATTAATAAAATTATGCCATTTGAGATTTATCGATTGAGGACAACTTTCCTCATTTTTTACTGATCGAAATGTCAACTACCTGTGAACTATTTCCACAAAATCACCAATCTGCGGGATTGATTTTTGTAAACCCCAAACAGTATACAACCAGCGCGTTGGTAATGTGTACCAGATGTAGGGATGGTTAAAAATTATATATGAAAGAAATAGCCAATCGGGTTAACCAGTATCTCTGGTTAGTAATCCTGCTCTTTATTGTACTGTATTACGGTAAAGTAATTTTGATCCCGCTGGTGTTTGCTGCCATGCTCGCCATGCTCATGGCACCGGTGTGCAGGCGGCTGGACGGCTGGGGACTGCACCGCGGGGCGGCTTCATTTGTCTGTATCTTTATACTGCTCGTTGTACTGTCCGGTGTATTGCTGGTGGTGATTGCCGAAATATACTCGTTTGCAGATGAGTTCCCGGCTATAGAGAAGAAAGCCAACGGACTGTTGTCTCAGACACAGGATTTTGTTGAAGCTAATTTTGGTGTTGAGCCCGAGCGACAGGTAGCCATTGTAAAGGAGCAGGTAAAAGCATTTGGTAAATCGGCAGGTACGTATGCCGGTAAATTAGTATCAGGACTTACCAGTACGATTGCCGGTCTTCTGATCACGTTAGTATTTACTTTCCTGTTTCTATTCAACAAAGAACGGTATGAGACATTTATACTGAAGTTATATAAAGAAGAAGAGACTGCCGAAGTAAAGAAAATTGTAAATGAAATTTCTACCGTGGCGCAAAAGTATCTTACAGGCAGAGCCACGTCCATCCTGATTTTATTCGCGCTATATTCAGTCGGGCTGCTGATCGTTGGTGTGAAGAATGCTGTACTGCTGGCCGGTATAGCTGCGTTGTTAACCATTGTACCCTATATAGGTTCAACCATTGGCGGGGCGTTTCCATTTATGATGGCGTTGGTAACGGAAGATTCGTTTCAACCTGCACTCGGTGTTGCTGGTGTCATCGTTTTTATACAGGCTATGGATAATTACTTTATTGAACCCAACGTTGTGGGCGGTGAAGTAGCGTTGAGTGCACAGGCTTCTATCCTCACAATTATTGTCGGTGGTCTGATATGGGGTGTTGCCGGTATGATACTCTTCATCCCGATGCTGGGTATACTCAAGATTATATTTGATCACGTTGAACCGTTGAAACCGCTGGGCTATATCATAGGCGATCCGGATGCCAATAAACCTTCGAAACTGAAGATGTGGATTATGCAGAAGCTCGGGAAGAAGCGAAATGCGAGACACCCAACGCGCAAAAGAAAAACGGAATAATGCCGATTTTTAATTGACGTTAAACTGCTATCTTTCCTGCCGTTTAACACTAACCTGATGAGATTGCCTGCCTGTGCCTGTTGGAAGAGCGTTGTGCTTATTTTTTTCTTTTTTCTTCCGTGTTCCATTTTTGCTCAACAAGTTTCGATCAAGCCGGCACCCGCATGGGTAGTGCCGCATAGGCCTGACGTTGCCGCGAAGCCAAATGCCAAAGATGCTGCCAGCTCATACTACCTGCTGATCGATAAACAAGATCATGTTGAGAAGCAGACTGATTTCTATCACTATGCTTATAAATTATTAACAAACGAAGGCGTGCAGGAGATGTCTGATATTTCCGTTTCGTTCGATCCCTCGTTTCAGAAGTTAACATTCCACCAGTGTGTCATTCACCGCGATGGTAAAATTATTGACAAGCTTGGCGCAGGTAACATTCGTACGATACAGCGTGAAGAAAGTATGGATCGTTATCTCTACGATGGTTCGCTTTCAGCCGTTATCAATTTGCAGGATGTTCGGGCAGGAGATATAGTTGAGTACGCATATTCTATTGAAGGTTATAATCCTGTGTACGAAAAACACTATACCAATACGGTATATTTTGATTTTACGGTGCCTTACGAGCAGTTTGAAGAGCGCATTGTTTTGCCTGCAGATAAAAAGATATATATCAAGTATTTCAATAATGAAGTAAAACCGGAAGTGCGTACCACAGGCACGTCAACCGAATATCGGTGGTCTCTTCATCGTGTTAGCGCAGTGGTTGCAGAAGGCAATGAACCCACTTGGTATGAAGGCTATCGTTTTGTGCAGATCACCGATTTTAAAGATTGGAGTGAAGTAGCGATGTGGGCCACCAAACAATTTGAAGTAACAGAATCCGAACGAAAAAAGCTGCAAAGTAAAACAGATGAAATGTTCAAAGGTCTTGATAAAGCGGCACTGATATTAAAGGCTATACACTTTGTTCAGGATGAGGTTCGTTACCTTGGATTTGAATCCGGACTTAATTCGCATAAACCGCATGCACCTCTGAACGTATTCGAGCAACGCTTTGGCGATTGTAAGGATAAATCACTTCTGCTGGCAACCATACTAAATATATATGATGTTGAAGCTTACCCGATGCTGGTGAATACAACGTTGCGCGACCACACTTCAGAGCGCATGCCTTCGCATACAATGTTTAATCATTGCGTTGCTCAGATTGTCCACAACGGTAAGTCTATATTTATCGATCCTACCATTAGTAATCAGGGAGGGGCACTTGAAAATTATTATTTCCCAACCTATGGACAAGGTCTGGTGGTAAGTACAAAGTCACACGATTTACTTACGCTTCCCGGCCCCGGTGAAGCATCTATCAACGAAGAGCATACAATCGATATGGCTGATATTGGTGGTGAAGCTATACTATCTGTCCAAACGGTATATAAAGGTGTTGAAGCCGATATTCAGCGAAGTGATTTTGCCAGCAGGAGTGCCGGTCAGATACAAAAAGATTATTTAACTTTTTATACTAATCTATACCCGAATATAGCCGTTGTGGATACCGTTCGTATGGAAGACGATCGTGAAGCAAACACAGTTACAATTCATGAAAAATATAAAGTGCCTGGTATATGGACAACACGCGATGGAGATGAAGAGAAACTGTATGCCGAGTTTTATCCCCTCACGTTGGAAAACTATTTCAGTGTACCCAAGTCGCAGATGCGCAAGGTTCCCTACAGACTTGCATTCCCGTTGTCATATGAGCATACCATACGGATAAATTTACCGGAGGCCTGGAACATTACCCCCGATAACAAGAATATTGAAACTTCATACTATAAGTATGACTACTATATCTCGTACAACGAAAATGATCATGCTATAATCCTGCAGACATTATATAAGACCAAAAGCGATCATATACCAGCATCTGCCATGGCAAGTTTTATTGAAGACCATGGTTTAATGATGAAGAATCTTTCCTATAATCTTTTCTATGATAAGAGTCTGGTAAATGCCTCGGGTATAAGCTGGTTTGCTATTGTTATAACACTGGCTACATTCGTGGTGGCATCGTGGTTTGCGTTGCGCCTGTATAATTATTATGATCCGGAGCCGGAGCTCATGGGAATAAACGGAGCGCCCATAGGAGGGTGGCTGGTTTTAATCGCCATCGGTTTGATCATTACTCCCTTCAGAATTATATATCAGCTTTTCTTTACTACAACATTCTATGATGAGATAACCTGGCTTTCCGGTTGGCGCCTGGGAAACTATACTTTGCTTGGACTTACTGTTTTTGAGTTAGTCTATAATATAGCGATTGTAATTTTCGCAATACTGCTGATTGTGTTGTTCTTTGAAAGACGGTCGTCTCTGCCGAAGCTTATTATTATATACTTCTGGATGAACGTGGCTATTTCTGTTGTAGATGCCATAATAGGATTTGCATACCTTACAGACACCGCTGAGCGTAATGAAACGTATAAAACATTATTCCGCAATCTCATTGCTGCAGCGATATGGATACCGTACTTCCATACTTCCACAAGGGTACGTGAAACATTTGTGGAGCGATCCGGTACAAGAGATGATTCAAGTGAAATCATGTCATCGGATGGTGATACACAACAAATGTAAGCGCTTGGTATTTATAGGATAGTAATGTGTGATCTCAAACTATGCTATAAACTATACCACGCCAATATACCTTTACCAATGGCATTGATAAATTTCTGATCGGTGGCACCGCTCATCTTCCATCCGCTTTTCAGGTAGCGTATTGTGCCGATGTATTCGTCATTCAGGGTAACGTTTAGTTTGGTGCACACACCGTTGTAACAGGTTTGCGTTATCGGCATAGCTTCGCCTTTATATTTTTTCCCTTTATACTCGATCTCCAGCGGTATCGGATCTTTCTGCAGGTCTTTGATCACATCCTGCAAAAACTGAATTAACCGTTTGCGTTGTGCTGCTGCCGATGAACTCCACTTTTCTTTATCATAGAGTTTATGCGACAACTTGAATTTTAAACCGGCCATCGTGGTGGTATAATCATCTGCGTTGAGCTTGCGTACATTTTGATGCGCTACTATATACCAGCGATACGCAGTGCCAACGGGTACACCGGAACCCTGTGGAGCTTTGCCTGCCCTGCGTTTGGTAACAGCATACGAGATCTCCCAGAGGTCGGGCGTTATCTTGCTTTCCTTCCATTCGCCTTTATCATAATACCATTTATGACTGCGCCCGACTTTCATACCGGTATACTGGTGGCCTTCAAATTCCTTAAACTGGTTGTAGCTTTCAGCCAGATCTTTTTCAACTTCCTTTTTCTGCGTCTTCGCGCGAGAAGTCGAGCTTCGTTTCTTTACACCAGTTTTGGCGCGTGTTGCAGTGGCTTCCATAGTTGATAACGATGTGTAGTACCGGATATCTTTTTAAAAAATCCTGCCCGAAAAAAACAGCTTGCGACCAACCTTGCGTTGTTAACCAAGAATAGCAGCATAAAATTTGTATTTTAATGCGCTTTACCCTGAGCGTTCAGCCTATGCGTCTGGTTTGTATACTGGTATTTTTGTTCACCGTTTCGTTTGTTTTTGCAGATACGGAAATCGGGAAGTCGTTGCGTGCGCTCGATGGTGTGGTGGCAAATCGTCAGGACTATGTAGAGAAAAAGAACGAACGCATCGCGCGTCTCAAGGCGGAATTGCAAAACGCGGTGCCCGTCAGCCGCTATACTATATATTTCAAACTTTACGAAGAGTATAAAACGTTCATTTACGATTCAGCATTTACCTATGCACGCAAGCTGCAGGAAGAAGCGTATCGATCACACGATGCTTCTAAAATTGCATTCGCCAAAGTAAAGCTCGGCTTCATCCTGGTTTCTTCCGGTATGTTTAAGGAAGCGCTGGATTCTCTTCACACGGTGAATCGTTTTGTTCTGGCGGATAGCCAGCGCGTTGAATTCTACTCCCTCATGGCGCGCACGTATTACGACCTGGTAGACTTTAACCGCGACCGGTATTTTACAGAGCTATATACTACGCTGGGCAATCGCTATATAGATTCAGCGTTGCAATTCTGCAAGACAAGTGCTCACGCGTTTCACTCCTTGCAAGCCATGAAGCACCTGCGCAGACAGGAGTATATCGAAGCAACAGCGAATCTTGCCAAAGTACTCAACCGCCCCGGACTTACCGATGCAGAGCTTGCCATCGCGGCCAGTACGCAAGGCTATATTTACCTGCAGGCCGGTAAAATAGATGAAGCCATTCTTATGCTGATCGAAGCTTCGGCTGCCGATGTTCGTTCATCTACCAAAGAGACTCTGGCCATTCTCAATCTTGCCGAGCTGCTCTATAAGAAAGGCGATGTATTGCGGGCGTATGAATATGTAAAGGTAGCGATGGACGATGCCAATTTTTATGGAGCGCGCCATCGCAAGATCCAGGTCGCTGCGATCTTTCCCATCATCGAAGGCCATAAGCTTAACACGGTGGAGCGTCAACGGAAACAGCTGATCGCCTATGCTGTTGTTATTACTATACTTTCGCTCATCACCATAACGTCTGCGGTTATTATTTACAAACAGTTCCGGAAGTTGAAGCAGGCAGAAGAGCACATCACCAAAGCGAATGCAAATTTACAGGAGACCAACGCATTGCTTCAGGAAGTGAACAACCGGCTGATGGAAGCCAACAAGATCAAGGAAGAGTATATCGGTTATTACTTCAATATAAATTCTGAATACCTGGTAAAGATCCAGGCCTTCAAACAGGCGATTGATACCAAACTGATGACAAAGAAGTATGACGACATCCGTTACGTGGTGAACAACATAAACCTGAAGAAGGAGCGTGAAGAGTTATACCTCAGCTTCGATAAAGTCTTTTTGAAATTGTTCCCGGACTTCGTTACAACCTTCAACTCGTTCTTTAGAGAAGAGGATCGCATCGTTCTGAAGGAAGGCCAGTTGCTGAATACCGAGCTTCGCATCTTCGCGCTCATACGCATGGGCATTCATGACACGGAGAAGATTGCGAAAATCCTCGATTACTCCATCAATACCATTTACAACTATAAAGCGCGTATCAAAGGTAAATCCATTGTGCCCAACGAGGAGTTTGAGCAGAAGATAATGGAGATAAAAGCACTTTGATTACGGGCTTTCGGTTTACAATCCGTTTATATTTTTCACAGATACTATAAAAGACAACTTCTTGAATTATAGAAAGTTGATGGTGTATAGGCCTTAAAAACATTTATATTTTTTGTGGATAACTTCTCCTTCAGGAAGCAGGATGCTTGCTTTGTTATACAATCGATAGCAGAAATATAGCCATCGATCGTATGCAATCGCAACGCTCTTAAACCCTATCCTGATGAAGGCACTCGCTGTTCTGTTTACCATTCTAGTTACGATTCCTGTTGCTTTATCTGCCAGGGAAAGACCACTGGAGGTAAGCTCTCCCGATAAATCGATTCGTGTACAATTCACACTGATGAATGATGGCATCCCTTTTTACACGATACAACGGAATGGCCAGACGCTGATTTCAAATTCGAAGCTTGGTTTTGTATTAAAAGATCAGCCGGCTCTTACAAAAGATTTTAAAGTGGCAGACGTTAAACGTTCATCGTTTGATGAGACGTGGACACAGCCGTGGGGAGAAGTGAAGTCTATCCGTAACCAGTATAATAGTCTGACAGTAACGCTGGAGGAACAAACCGCTCTGAAACGAACGCTGGTGGTGGCGTTCCGGGTATATAATGATGGTGTAGGTTTTCGTTATGAGATACCGCAGCAACCCAACCTGAAGGACTTTGTGATCATGGATGAACTTACTGAATTTACCTTCGCGCAAAACCTGGACGCATGGTGGATTCCCGCTTATAGTGAAGATATGGATTCGGAATGTCTCTTTCGCAAAAACAAAGTAAGCGACCTGAAAGACAACGTTCACACCCCGATAACTTTTGAAGGCAACAATATATACCTCAGCATTCACGAAGCAGCACTGGTTGATTATGCTGCCATGACACTGGTAAATACAAACAACCAAACATTGAAGTGTGATCTTGTGCCTTGGGCAAATGGCGATAAAGTAGTAGCGACTGCTCCGATGAAGACACCGTGGCGAACGTTGCAGATCGGCAGTAAACCGGGAGACCTGGTTTCATCACACCTGATCCTGAATCTCAACGAACCGAATGCATTGAGTGATGTATCGTGGATAAAGCCCGGCAAGTATAATGGTATATGGTGGGGCATGCATATTAAAACACATACGTGGGAAGGCGGACCGCATCATGGCGCGACAACGGAAAACATGAAAGCTATGATCGACTTTGCCAGCAAACATAAGCTCTCGGCTGTTCTCGCAGAAGGATGGAACGAAGGTTGGGAAGGTGATTGGACAGCGGATGGAAATTTTAACTTCACCAAACCTTACCCGGATTACGATATAGAGGCCATTAGCAAGTATGCGCGTGAGCGAAATATAGGATTGATTTCACACCACGAGACGGGTGGAAATATAGCGAACTACGAGCGACAGCTTGAAGATGCTTTCAAGTTCTGTGCGAAGTATGATATACATCGTCTGAAGACAGGGTATGTAAACAGACGCCCGGCAGGCGAACATCACCAGGGACAGTTTATGGTGCGACATTACCACAAGGTAATGGAAACTGCTGCGCGCTACAAAGTGATGCTCGATGTACATGAGCCTGTAAAAGATACCGGCCTGCGCAGAACATACCCGAACATGATGACGCGTGAGGGCGCAAGAGGAACCGAGTATGAAGCCTGGAGTACAGGCAATCCGCCTGCACATACTACTATATTACCATTTACACGTTGCCTCGGCGGACCACTCGATTATACTCCCGGTATATTTGACATCCAGTTTAAAACCGAAGGAGCGTTTCGTGTACACACTACGCTGGCCAAACAACTCGCGCTATATGTAGTGATCTATAGCCCGATGCACATGGCGGCCGACCTGCCGCAAAACTATGAAGGCAACCCGGCTTTTAAATTCATTGAAGATGTCCCCACTGACTGGGACTATACATTGATACCCGATGCAAAGATCGGTGCGTACGTAACGACCGTGCGCAAAGACCGCAACAGCAACGACTGGTACCTGGGCAGTATCACCAATGAAGAAGCCCGAACACTCAGCGTGAAGCTTGACTTTCTGCCGAAAGGCAAAAAATATATAGCCGAAATATACCAGGACGGTAAAGATGCCGATGTCACTACCAACCCGTTGCCAATTGATATTACAACGCAGCCGGTAGACGCAGGCACTGTATTGAAGCTGACATTGGCCAAGGGTGGAGGAACAGCGATTCGCTTTGCAGAAGTTAAATAAACCACGCGTATATATGGAACGGAAGATAATGCAGAACACCACTACAACCGTGAAAAATATTGTAAAGGCACGTAAGATAGAGTTTGATGGCGAGCATAAAAATGATTCGCTGCTGATCGGAAACTTTGGCGATGTTGAATTTACGGCCAAAGGTGTTTTCGATCTTTCCGGTATGATATACTCCAAGAAGAATGTAGAGTTTACCATCATCGGCTCGGGGTCGATCCGGTTTCATGGCGTGTGCAGAAAAATTATTATACACCTTGTTAAAGGCGATTGCACACTTGACTTCAGCAAACTCACCAGCAAGGAGGTATGTTGCGTTTCACTACGCGATAACTCCCAGACTATTGTCGGGCCAACCAAAGTTATAAGTCGCGCCAACCTGCAGGATAAAGCCATTCTGAAATATAGCGGCAACCCGAGATTGCAGAGTTACTCCATTGCCGGCAACTCGCGCATTGAGCTGGTGGAAACGGTCGCTTAGTTATTGCTCCTCATAGTCGGCATCGGAACTATAGATGAAACGAAAGTACATGCGTTCCGATCCGTTCATCGTAGTAATGATGAGCACCGTTATCATGCTGATGCAGAAGAAGCCAAAGCTTTCACCCACATAGCTGATATAGCCGCACATAATCAGCAACCTTACTATTTCCAGGTAGTAGATCCATTGCTGTTGTTCCAGCAAAGCACCGCAGTTAATAAGCGTGATCAGAACGAGTATGGTAATGAACGTTGCTTCCACACCGCTCAGCTCGTGAAAGAAAAGTGTAAACAGGAACAAGGCAATGGCCGTGGCTATCAGTTGCAGGTTCAGATATAGTTTAAAACGCAGCGTAGACCGGAAGCTTTTCTTTTCCGGCAGCCAGGTATCCTCCAGTTCTTTTCGGATGTCCTGGTCGAGGTCCTCCGGTTTTCCCAGCAGGATACGAATGGACTGATATATACTTCCGCTTCTGCGGCACGCCTCGGCCAGCTCAGCATAATAATGAAAATGTTGCCACAGAAAACTATGACGTTTTAAGGGATGTGTGAGTCCATATACCGGCTCTTCCTCTTCCTTTTGAAAAGTGCCGAACAGCTTGTCCCAAAACACAAATATATCACCGTAATTCTTGTTCAGGTATTTTTCATTGGATGCATGGTGCACACGGTGATGGGAGGGTGTGATGAGTATATTTTCAAGCCATCCTAACTTGCCGATCAGTTGTGTATGCGTAAAGAACGAATACGTACCATGTATTACCAGTATAGCGATGACCATGGCCGGGTGAAAACCCATGAACGGAAGTATACACCAGAATACATTCCGGATCACAGCCTGCAACGTTGTGATACGAGCCGACACAGTATAGTTAAATGTTTCGCTGTGGTGATGCACAATATGCGCGCCCCACATAATGTTGATCTCATGTCCCAGGCGGTGATACCAATACCAGATCAGGTCCGTAGCCAGTAACAGCGTAATCCATACAGGCCATCCGTTGGGTATATTCAGTAACGCATAGTGCTCATATATATAGTAGTACAATCCATAGAAACTCCCGGTGATGAACAGGTTTAGCAGCCGCTCGGCTATACCAATGGTAATATTGGCAACGGTGTCTTCGTACGTGAAGAGCTGGTCTTTACCTTTTTTTACAGCGAGCAGGTATTCAAGTGCAAGAAAAATGAAAAAAGCTGGAATGATGAACGCTGCGAGATTGAGTTGTGTATCCATAGAAATATACAATCAGTTGTACTATATCCTGATGGACAAAAAATAGTGGGACAATGTATTAACCATCGCCCGATTACATCAGGACAAACTATTTCGGTGGAATAGCCCAAAAATAATAAAAGTATATTAATTCTATAGAGTTTTGATGAATCATTTTTAATTTGACGTCCTGAAAGAAAAAATGAGCCGTTACGGAACCACCGGGCTGTGCGGTGGTGTTTGGTACAATTATTGGCGAGGTGAGCACATGTGGATATAGATATATGAGCAAACAATCGATGAGCAGGAAGGTATTGAGCTGTTGAATGTATAGGTTGTTAAATATTTGTTAATGATCGCGGTGGCAAACCAGATTGCCATCGAAATCAATCAATATTACACTCGGTTTATTAATCTCCTATTGCAACCCTTTATACGTTCAGCAGGAAGCTTATCGGAGATGAAGTATAAAGTATAAACAGAACCCATTATTTTAATTATAAAGTTAAATTCTTAAGTATCATGAAAAACAATTCATTGCTCAGAGCATCAGTAGCGGTTTTTGCCGTATTCGCGTTGTTGGCATTTACAAAGCCCGCACCCGTAAAGTTTAAAGTTGACACAAAGGCCAGCACGCTGGTTTGGACTGGTAAGAAAGTTACCGGACAACATACAGGTAACGTTCCGCTTACTGCCGGTGAACTTACAGCGGATGGCAAGCAGATCAAGCAAGGTACATTTGAGATTGACTTGTCATCGCTTACTGTAACTGACCTGAAGGATGCTGATTCAAATGCCAAACTGGTTGGCCACCTCAAGAACGAAGATTTCTTTAACGTTGCTAAATATCCGAAAGCAACTTTCGAGATCTCATCCATCACTCCCAAGACAGGTGATGAATACCTGGTGAAAGGTAAACTTACCATCAAAGGTATAACAAACGATCTGGAGTTTCCTGCAACAATCAAGAACGATGGCAAGAAGCTTACTGCGAAAGCGAAGATTGTAGTAGACCGTACTAAATATGATATCCGCTACGGTTCATCAAGCTTCTTCGATAATCTTGGTAACAAGGCTATAGCAAATGAGTTTGAACTTGATCTGAACCTGGTAGCTGCTGCGCAGGCTGGCGTTTAAGAACGGATTTAAAACAACATATAAGAAAAGGAAATGCAAATGCATTTCCTTTTTTATTTTCAGCATATATAGTTAAGTTCCTTAATAATTTTAGTCACGATGGCAAATTATCATGTTGTGAAGTCTTTGTAATATACTGCATAACATGTTTTACACGATTCGATCAATATTTACTTTTGACCTGACTATATATCTATGTTGAAAAATTACCGTGTGTATGCCGTGGCGTTGCTGACGGCCATTGTTGGTTTGAAAAGCGCTGTTGCACAACCGAAACTGAAAGTTGATCATGATGCACTGAACTTCCTGGTAATGGGCGACTGGGGCAGAAATGGCGCAGATCATCAAAAGCATGTGGCTGAGCAAATGGGTAAATCTGCGGAGACACTTGGCGTTGACTTTATTATTTCAACCGGAGATAATTTTTACCCGAGCGGTGTAATCAGCGAGTTCGATCCGTTATGGAAATATTCTTTTGAAGATATATATACTGCCTTCTCGCTGCAATGGGACTGGTACCCGGTGCTGGGTAACCACGACTATAAATCCAACCCGGATGCGCAGGTTGCCTATACAAAGATAAGCCGGCGGTGGAAGATGCCTGCACGCTATTATGAAAAACGTTTCGCGATCAATGGCGATACAACAAACCAGGTATTGATTGCCTTTATTGATACCAACCCGCTGATCCGCGAATTCTATAGCAATGCAGAGTATGGTCCGAATGTACGATCGCAGGACACGACAGCACAGAAGAAATGGCTCGATAAAGTGTTGTCCAATCCATCGCCCAATATAAAATGGAAAATTGTTGTGGGACATCACCCGATGTATACCGGCAGCGACAAGCGCAGAAACAGTTATGATACGCGCGCTACGCGTGGCTCTCTGAAAACTACATTGGAGAAGTACAAAGTGCATGCCTATATAGCGGGACATGACCACAGTTTGCAGCACATCGTTCCGACCGGTACAACGCATCATTTTGTATCCGGGGCAGCATCCGAAGCAACCCAGGTTGGAAAGTTACCCGAAAGTAAATTTGCCGCATCGCAGTATGGTTTTATGGTGTTCAGTGTTACACGCGATAAGATGCTGGTGCAGGTGATTGAATATACCGGTGCCGTGCTCTATAGCACAGAGATAAAACGATAGTGACGCCACCATTTCACTAACCATAGTATACATGAAAATTAAAAAAACGTTTTTGCTGGCCGTGCTGGTAGCATTGGCTGGTTGCGATCATGAAGTAATTAGACCGCAGGCAGCGGACGAATCCGCAGGTAACGAAACCGCTGGTATAGCTGCATCGGCAAGAGCCGCATCATCGGGTACTTTCTCGGTGCTGACGTATAACGTGGCTGGCTTGCCGGAAGGCTTGTCAAGCTCTAATCCTGAAGCGAATACACCGGAGATCGGGTTGCGCATTCGTGATTATGATATAGTACATGTACAGGAAGATTTTAATTATCATGCTGCCCTGTATGCCAACGACAATCATGCATACCGCACGCCTACCAGTGGTGGTGTACCCTTCGGTGACGGACTCAACACGTTGTCCAAATTTCCCTATACAGATTTTCAACGTGTTAAATGGAATAACTGCAACGGTACTGATTGTCTCACGCCAAAAGGTTTTACATTCAGTCGCATACGCATTGACGAAGGTATATATGTAGATTTCTACAATGCACACCCGAATGCCGGTACGGCTACGGCCGATCTTTCAGCAAGACGTGCTAACATAACGCAACTCTCGCAATATATAGCACAGAACTCCGCAGGAAATGCTGTGATTGTGATGGGTGATCTCAACTGCAGATATACCCGTGCTGAAGATAATGTGCGCGAACTGATGACAAACAACGGACTGACGGATACCTGGATCCAACTGGTGCGCAATGGAAATATACCAGCCGCGGGAAGTCCTGCGCTCGTGTGTGAATTTCCGAACATGACAAATTCTTGTGAAGTAGTGGACAAGATCTTTTATCGCGACAGTAAATTTATAGACTTCACACCAACGTATTATCAGCTGGATGACCCGGATTTTGTTACGGATGATAATCAACCCCTGTCTGATCACTATCCGTTGCTTACAAATTTCTCATGGTCACTCAAGAGCGGCTTTTTGCTGAGCGATTTATTTGGTGGTCCGCATGGTACACCGTTCAATGATCTCGTGCAACTCACAACGACTTCCACAGCCAGTAAATTTATTGTCCGCGGAGGATCACGTGTAGACCAGGTTGCTGTGCAGCTTACAACGGGTGCACTACTGCAACACGGTGGTGCCGGTGGCACGGAGAAGACACTTACGCTGAATGCCGGTGAGTACGTTCAATCTGTGAAATTGTGCTCCGGACAAAAAGATGGTCGTACGCGTATATTCTATATTGAACTGCGTACCAACCAGGGAAGAAGTATAGCGACCGGTGCGCAAACCAGTGCTACTGTTACGTATACCGCTCCGGCAGGCTGGCGTGTTACTGGTTTCTTTGGAAACTCCGGTGATGAGCTTGATAAACTTGGAATTATATATACCGCTAACTAACCATACTAATAAAAATGAAAGCCGGCAACTATAGATAGTGCCGGCTTTTTTTATGAAGGTGTAATTTGATACTCTTTACTTCATCGAGTCATTTACCGGTTGGCTGTCTACAAATTGCTCGAACGACACAATCTTTCCCGCTTTCAGTTTCCACAAATGAACAACACGCGCCACGAACGACTTGTTCGTAATCTTATTGATGCCGGTATAGGTACCATAGGCTGCTACTTTATCTCCGTCTGCTATATATCCATCAGGTGTAAATTTATACCCGATCCATTCCGTAGCTAAACGGTGAAATACATTTTTACTGATTTCATCAAATCCTGTATAGGTACCACTATACGGAAAACCTTTGGCTTCAGTCCATGTAGCGTCTGCAGCCAGGTACAGTTCCAGGTTCTTGCCGTTTTCTTCGGAGGTTTTACCCTCGTATGTGCTTTTTATAATATCCAGGTTGTGCATGCGATGGTTGTTTGATTTACAGCCCGGCAACATTATGAGTGTTGCCAGGCCAATACTAAATATATACTTCATGCAGCTTTCTACCATTTCATCTCACCGGTATTTACTTTTGCCCCGATCTGTAAAGCAATTTCAAATGTCAGGGATGGGGAGTGTGCTTTAATAGCTTTGATCAATGCTTCTGAAGTTTTA
>CBIHOZ010000174.1:0-14862 GCA_966211525.1 uncultured Chitinophaga sp.
CCCCAAGAGATACCCATAGAGCTATTTTATCTTTCACGCTCCCCGTATCTAAAGCGATATATAATAACACGTAACGTTGCTCCGACCGCGGGGGGTCTCGCGGGGAGCATGAGATATGTACCTATAGCGCACGCTCGAAGTGACGTTGTAAGCAACCGTCATTTCGAGCGAGATGCTTTCACTATAAAATGCGCTGGTGCCGCGAGAAACCCCGAAGCCAAAACTTCTTGATAAAAGTGATGTTCACGCTACTCGTTAAGTGAAGCGTAATTTGGTAACACGTAACGTTGCTCCGACCGCGGGGCTTCTCGCGGGAAATATGGAGATATGAATTAAAAGCGCACGCTCGAAGTGACGTTGTAAGCACCGTCATTTCCAATGGAGCTCACATCGCTTTCTGGTATATATCTTACATATAGCTGCGCCAAGCTCATGCCCTGTCAGCAAAGCTCGTTTATGTCGGTATCAAAATGAGTTTATCATGGTTTGACGGATTCGTCAGGCAATTCATCTGAAAAATCTAAAATATCAACCTGTACTCTTGCTTTTGGAAATGGTTCATGATTCCTGGCCAAAAGACTGTATTTCATTTATATACTGAGATATTTTGGAGGTATTTAACACAGCTCCTGACAGCGACATGCCGGAGCTATAGCATGCCTTGGTTGATTTCTATTTTGCACAATCTACTCTTTTGTAATTTGTACTGTATTTAACCGGGAGCGACTTAGAGGTTGCTATGAAATTCTACATGAACAACTTAAAACATTACACGCGGTATACGGTCGCGTTGATTCTCTTTACCCTACTTTCAACTTCATTAACACAGGCGCAAAACTGGAAACCCAGGCGCGATAAAAGTCAGCAACTGATGTTGTTTACGGATTCGGCTACGGCAACGGCTGCCGAATTTATGCTCCACCTGGAAATGGCGTACCAGAAGATTGACTCCGTTCAGACAGAGTGTAAGCTGAGTCCGGAGATACTCTTGATTGGACAGCGATTGAGTGAAAGCGATTCGATTGTGCGCTTTGTTGATCAAAGTCTGGTAAAGTACGACCAGACGCTGAACCTGCGCAACCTCGAGATTTTGAAAACACTTTTAGAGAGTACGCAACATGATCTGAAACGCTACAACGAAAGCTTCAAGACTTCTAATGAGAAATTAACCAAGCTGCGCACCGAGATACGCTCACTGCGAAAAGATTCTGTTTTGAGACAGCTATACCGCGACAGCGTAGCGCGCAAGAAATTTATACCTCAGCTAAGAGCGCTGCGTGAAAAAAGAAGATATACCGACAGCGTTTTAACAAACAGTCTGTCCACCGTAAACAAATACAAAACTCAGGCATCGGCAGGCTCTATACAGGCTGCCCAGTTGATGAACCAGTTGAACTACCGACTGAACATGGCCGGACAGAAAGTATTTCAGAAAGAACTCAACTATATATGGGAGAAACAGGGCGCTGACAGAGAAGATGATTTCAAACATGCGTTTGATGAAGAACAGAAAGCATTCAATTTTTACTATAGCAATTCATCGGGCAACCGGTTTATACGCTGGCTGCTGGGTATAGCATTCTTATGGTGGGTGATGCGCAACCTTCGTATTTTAAGACGAACCGGAAAGACAGACTCGCTTCAGACATACAACATCTCGCACTTGTCATTGCACCCCGTGCTCTCGGCATTCGCGGTTATCTTTAGTCTGGCACCGTTGTTCGATCTGCAAGCACCTGCGGTATATATGCAGTTCGTGCAGTTTCTATTGGTAATTACACTCACGCTTTTATACCGAAAGCAATGGCCGAGAAATATATTCCAGTATTGGATTGCCATCGCGGCACTATTTATAGCATTCAGTCTGACCAACCATATACTCGTTCCTTCGTTCTGGCAACGTTGCTTTATCATCGGGTTGAATATGGGTGCAATTGTACTTGGACTCTTATTCCGTAAAGCGCTGCCACGTGATCATCAACTCGGACGTTTCATTCGTGTTGTACTTATCTTACTGGTGGTGATGAACGCGCTCTCGATTCTGGCTAACATCAGCGGACGGTTAACATTAGCAAACATGTTCAGCATGACTTCTGTGATTGGTGTGACGCAGGTAATTGGTCTGTCGGCTCTAGTGAAGATACTGGTAGAGGCTGTGTTATTACAGATCCATACGAGTCGCGTACAGCAATCGCTGGTAAATTCGTTTGATCCCGAACCGATTGTAAGAGATTTCCGCAAGCCGCTGCTCGGTGTGGTATTGTTGATATGGCTGGTGGTGTTTACTGCGAACCTGAATATATATGATGCACTCTTCTCAGGCATTAGTAATATATTGAACGCGCAGCAAAATATAGGGAATACATCATTCACGGCAGGAAGTATATTACTGTTCTTCCTCATCATCTGGCTGGCGCACTTCCTGCAGCGCTATATTGGTTACTTCCTGGGAGATATAGGTGATGATGAAGGTGAAAGTCTTGCACACCGCTCACGACTACTCATGACCAAACTCGTATTGCTGGGAGCCGGATATTTACTGGCCGTATCAGCATCCGGACTTCCGATCGATAAAATTACCATTGTACTCGGTGCGTTGGGTGTCGGTATAGGTCTCGGGTTGCAGAATATAGTTAACAACTTCGTATCCGGTATCATTCTTATTTTTGATCGTCCGTTGAAGGTCGGTGACTCTGTTGAAGTAGGCAGTCACTCCGGACGCGTCAAGGAGATCGGTCTGCGTTCAAGCACACTGGTAACTACCGATGGTGCGGATGTTATTATACCGAACGGAGATGTACTCTCTCAACACATCGTTAACTGGACGCTGGGCAATACTTATAAACGCGTTGACTTCAATATTACGCTAACGCTTGGCGATCACGATAAGGATGCTGTTATCAAACAAATTAAAGAGATTATCAAAGGAGAGGATTGTGTTCTCAAAAAACGTGAACCGGCTGTGTTGATTGAAGGTGTTAAAGACAATGATCTTCTGCTCAAAATATTCTTCTGGTGTGAAGATGTTTACAAGGAAGAACAAACCAAGAGTGAAGTTCGCTACCAGATATACCGCTCGCTGAAAGATGCCGGTATAAATTCCAAATAAAAATATACTTCTTCCGCAGGCAGGGAACATTGCCTGCGGAAGAGTTATGTACTAGTCCCGGCTATCGCAGCAATCATTTGCTGCACATTATCCGGGCGCAGTATATAGTCTGGTGTTAGTTGGGCCATTGCCTGCTGCGGCATATAAGGCACTTCAGCCGAGGCAGGATCCTGAATAACGATACTACTCCCCTTTTGCTTCGCGATCTTCAATCCGTTAACGCCATCGGCATTAGCTCCCGAGAGTAAAATGCAGGTCAGGTTAGCACCGTATGCATCGGCAGCGCTTTCAAATGTTACATCAATACTCGGTCTGCTATAGTTTACCTTTTCAGAATCGTCAAGTGTAAAGGTATAGTCTTTCTCGATGAGCACGTGATAATCCGCTGGTGCAATGTAAAATACATTGGGAAGTATACCGCCCTTGTCTTCGACCTCCCGTACTTCAAAACCTGTGCGCGAGGAAAGCACTTCGATCAACGTGGTGTCATCCGATTTACGATGAAAGACAGTAACCACCGGTATATGCAACGTTACGTTCAGGTACGGCAAAATTCGCAATACCATGGAAAGGCTGCCTGCCGAACCTCCTATTACAATAAGCCGTGGTATACGCTGTATGATTGATCGCTGATATCCCATATATATACCTCTCTCTTACCCGTTGACTTTACGCCATATCTTCTCTTTGTTTTCAAGCTGTTTATACTTGTTGCTTACGGCAGAGAATTTCAGACTTTCTTTCGCACCCAACGCCAGGAACCCAAGCTTTTCCAGGCTGTCATCGAACAAGGTCAGCACGCGGTCCTGTAACTCCTTATCAAAGTATATCATCACATTACGGCACATGATCAGTTGAAATTCATTGAACGACCCGTCTGATACAAGATTATGCGTGGACAAAATAATTTTACTTCCCAGCGTTTCATCAAACTTCACAACATTATACAGTGCGGTATAATACGAAGAAAAATCTTTCTTGCCTCCCGACAATATATAGTTCTCTGAGTACTGCTTCATCATGCTGAGCGGAAATATACCTTCACGCACATTCGCCAGCACGGCCGGGTTAATATCCGTTGCATATAGCAATGACTTTTGTAACAGGTTTGCTTCCTTCAGCAAGATCGCCATGGAGTATACCTCTTCACCGGTAGAGCAGCCCGCATGCCAGATGCGTATCAGTGGCCAGGTAGCCAATATCGGCAGCACCTGTTCGCGTAATGTCTTATAGAAGGTAACATCGCGAAACATCTCTGTTACATTTACGGTGATCTCTTCGATGAAACGCTGCAGGTACGCCGGTTCTGCACGAAGTTTATACCGAAACTCCGCAAAACTAAAAAACCTGTCTTGCAACACCAGCCGGTTTATTCGTCTCTTGAGTGAAGCTTTCGAGTAACTGGTAAAATCGTATCCGTGGATCATCAGTAAATCATCCAGAATTACTTCCAGTTCGGTATCCGTTATCTGCAATGAAATTTCTTCTTCCATATCAATGCAGGTAATGTTGAAGATATTCAGACAACTTATCAACGTCTACCGGTTTCGACAGGTAGGCGTTCGCACCAGCCGCGAGACATTTCTCTGCATCGCCCACCATAGCCTGTGCTGTCACTGCCACTACGGGTATCGTGACATATTTACCTGCACGGATTTTTGCCAACAATTCATAGCCGTCCATTTCCGGCATCATCATATCGAGGAGTATAATTCCAACAGAATCATCTTTATCTAACATTGAAAGTCCCTCCAACGGGTCAGTCGCAGATATACAGGTATAGCCCATCGATTTCAATACTGCGCGAAGTGCAAATATATTCCGACTGTCGTCATCAATAATCAATATAGTCCGCTTCATGGTCATGCTTAGTAACGGATACGTCTCTCATACATCCACACCCGCAGCAATGACAACAGCTGATCGATATCCACCGGCTTGGTGATATAGTCTGATGCGCCCGCATTGATACATTTTATCCGATCGCCCATCATCGCTTTGGCAGTTACAGCAATAATCGGCAACTCTTTAAAGCG
Source organism: uncultured Chitinophaga sp. (assembly GCA_966211525.1). GTDB lineage: Bacteria > Bacteroidota > Bacteroidia > Cytophagales > Cyclobacteriaceae > Ohtaekwangia. The sequence continues at coordinate 5,146 of CBIHOZ010000174.1, forward strand.
CGGATTCTTCCGGATGATTGATATCGACTCATAACCATCCATCTCCGGCATCATCATATCCATCAAGACTATATCTACCTCCGGATTTGCATCAAGCTGTTTCAACGCATCTTTACCATCAACGGCTGTCAAAACCTTCATCTGGTAATTTTCAAGTGCCTTGGTAAGTGAGAATATATTCCGGATATCGTCATCCACTACAAGAACAGTTTTATCACGCAATACATCCGACAACGCACCGAGCTTGTGATACCGGGTATGATTTCGTACCGGTTCATCCTGCTTCTCCATCAGGTGAAGGAACAAAGACACTTCATCAATGATGCGTTTATAGGAGTGTGCTGTTTTTACCACGATGGAATCTGCGTACTGTCTTATCTTCAACTCCTCGGCCTGAGACAAACTCTTGCCAGTAAAGATGATGATCGGTAAGTTTTCAAGTCCCGGTGTCTTCTTCACTCCTTCCAGCGTATCGTATGCTTTTTGATCCGGCACACCCATATCCAGAATGACACAATCCACCTGGTTGTCTCGTAACAGGCTTATCGCGTCAGTTACTTCACTGCGTGTCTCCAGGTTTATGTCGAATGTACTGAGGAAATATGCAAGCGCTTTGGCATGTCTCGCGTTCTCTTCTACAATCAGCACCTTCTTGGGATGATTGGAGAGTACATACTCTATCTTTTTAAAAACATCCTGGAGCTTTTCAAATGCAACCGGTTTGTTAATGAAGTCCACCGCGCCCTTCAGAAGACTTTCACTTTTCACTTCGTGCGATGACATAATGTGTACCGGTATATGGCGTGTCTTCGGATTGTTCTTCAACTCTTCCATTACCTCCCAGCCGCTCTTCACGGGTAATTGTATATCCAGCAGTATACCGTATGGATGGAATTGCTGCGCCAAGGTAATCGCTTCATCACCGCGCACCGAAACGATTCCTTTATAGCCACGCTTGCGCGTATAGTCAAGCAGTGATTTGGCAAAGTTCACATCATCTTCTACGATGAGCATAGCTTTATCACCAGGCTGTATTGCAGCTCGATCATCTGGTATACCGGGTGGTATTTCAGTGCTGATATACTTACCGGTTGGCGTAAGTGGTTTCTTCAATTCTTCCATGGTCGGCAAAGGCTTGCTTACTTCCGGTTCGGGCGGTTCCAGTTTCACGACCGCTTCTTTTGATAATGGTATATAGATTGTAAACTCACTTCCTTTCTCGGCTTCGCTCTTCACGGTGATCTCCCCTCCCAGTAAACGTGTAAGCTCGCGACTGATGGACAGTCCTAAACCTGTACCTCCGAATTTTCTGCGCGTAGAACCATCTGCCTGTTGAAAGGCCTCGAAGATCAGTGCCTGTTTTTCGCCCGGTATACCTATACCGGTATCTTTTACTGTAAAGCGCAAGCGTGAAGGGTTCTTCTCATCGCGCGCTACCGTGAGTGCTACCGATCCGTGTGCTGTAAATTTCACGGCATTGGACAACAGATTCTTAATGATCTGCTCCAATCTCAACTTGTCTGTCTCAAATGTTTCGGGTACCTGTTCTGCTATATGGGTGCTAAACGATATACCTTTCTCCTGTGCCATCGGGTTAAACAGCGCAGTCATGTCATGCAATATTTCCGGTATAGATATAACCTGGTATTCGAGTTGCATTTTACCGGCTTCTATTTTGGAAAGATCGAGTATCTCATCGATCAGTGACAGTAATCCTTTGCCTGAACTTTGAATCACACGTGCATACTCCACCTGTTCTTCGGTTAAATTACTTTCCTTGTTCTCGGACATGAGTCGTGAAAGCAGGAGAATGGAGTTCAATGGCGTGCGTAGCTCATGCGACATATTCGCGAGGAACTCCGATTTATAGCGTGTACTTTGCGCCAGCTGATCGGCTTTGCTTTGTATCTCTACATTTCGCTCCGATATAAGTTGATTGCGTTCTTCGAGTAAACGGCTTCGTTCAGCAAGTTCCTCATTCGCCTGCTTGAGTTCCTCCTGTTGTACTTTCAATTCTTCTTCGGAAGCCTGCAGCTTTTCGGCCTGCACTTCAAGTTCGCTGTTCATGTTCTCCAACTCGTTGTGCTGTGCTTTCAGCTCTTCGGCCTGCGATTGTGTTTCTTCCAGCAGCTCTTCCAGCTTGCGCCTGTTCTGCGCCATGGATATAGCGATACCAATGGAATATGCTGCGCTATTGAAGAACTCAACATCACGTTTCGAAAATGCCCGCAAGCTGCCAAACTCGGCAACGCCTTTTAACGTGCGACCATCCAGGATCGGCACTCCCAAAACATGTGTGGGCTTCACTTCGCCTGCTGCATAACTTATATATATACTTTCAGATGGAACGTTTTTAAGCTCAACCGTTTTTTGTGAAATAGCAACCTGTCCGATCAGTCCTTCGCCTGGCGAAAACGCTGCTCGTGTTGCCGGTGGTATATAGGCATAACCGGCACTGAAATGTAATTCCTTTCCCTCTGTGAGGTATATCGCTCCGACCTGGCAATTGGTATAGGTGGACAGAAACTCTACGGCCTCTCGTGTCAATGTCGTTACATCTTTCTCTCCGATCATCAGGTTGTTGAGAGTCACGACACCACTTTGTTTCCAGTCATTGTCCGACAGTAAAGCAAACGAATATTCCAACGACTCCGCCATCTTGTTCAACGATACCCCTACACTACCGAGAGCATCGCTTTCTTCATCCTGTACGCGAACCGTATAATTTCCGGCTGCTATATTATTGGCTATACCCCGTATAATTCCGATTCTGCGGGTTATGTCCTGATCCTTCTGCTCCAATTGTTGCTGCAAGCGTGCGCGTTCAGCAAAGTCAGTATGAACCCGCGCATAAAAACTGATAGTGATTAATATAGCCAGCCCTGCAGCCACAATAATAAGTATAGGCGTGTTGGAGGCGAACTTGTTCATGCTGGAAGTACGGTTCGTCAACAATTGTGTCTCACGCGCTTCCATTGTTCTCATGATAGCACGAATCTCTTCCATGATGATGCGGCCTTCTACGAGCAGGTCTGGGTTTACTGTACCATTCCTTTTTTTATTCTCTATACCCTGCCGGATATAGGCCAGTCTTTTTTCTGCAAGCCCACTCAATTGATCGAGACTTGCCTGCTGCTCTGCATTATCCAGTGTAAGCATTCTCACATCTTTGAGCGTAGCGCCAATTATACCCTGTGCCTTTTGATACGGAGTGAGAAAATCGTCATTACCTGTTAACAGATATCCACGCTGACCAGTCTCAGCGTCAATCAATGCTGTATTCAACTCATTCAGTCTGACGATCACTTCGTTGGTATGACTTACCAACCCCGCACTCTCCAGGAGATTGCGAATACTGATGTACGATGCAGACGAACTGGCAATCAAAATGATCAGCGAAGCACCAAAGCCGATCAAAAGATTTCGTTTAAAATTATTCATGCGTTATGCGAGTAGAAGTATATATCTATAATTATTTCAGACAGGTGTAGCGGTGGCAACAGGTGTACCGGTTTGCCGCACCGGAAGTATTATCGTGAATTCGGTACCTATATTTTCTTCACTTTTCACAGCAATCAACCCGTTATGACGATCGACTACTTTTTTAACAATTGACAACCCGATGACCATACCTTCATATATTCCTCTTGGATTCAGGCGTTGAAATATTTCGAATATCTTGTCTTTATACTTTTCATTGAACCCTATGCCGGCATCGCGCACGACAATGCGGCAATAATCACCATTCGGAGATACTGCAGCATCGACTGATTTTTCTACCACACGTTCACCCTCTATATATAGTTCGCAGGCAGAACATTCCTTTGAAAATTTAATAGCATTGCTAACCAGGTTCTGAAACATCTGCCGGATCTGAAAAGGCAGCGCTTCAATCTCCGGTAATTCACCAAGGTATACCTGTGCGTTGGTTGATTTAATCTTCAGTTCCATATCGTTCAACACATCGTGTAGCACCGCCTTGAGATCCGTAGGTACGAACACCTCGTCTTGTCGTATACTGGAATAGTCCAAAAGGCTCGTGATCAATTTGCGCAAGCGCTCCGCGGATAGTACAATTTTCTCCAGGAAGGTCCGCGCCTTTTCATCCCCCGGAGTATGTTTGCTAAGAACGATGTTGCTAAAGGTTTGAATTTTACGCAGCGGCTCCTGCAGGTCGTGCGATGCTATAAAAGCAAATTGCTCCAGCTCGCGGTTACTTTCCTCCAGCCGCTCGTTCATGCTGCGCAGTTGCACGGTTCTTTCTTCCACGCGTTTCTCCAACAGCTGCGATGCCATCTTCTGCTCGTGTATATCGGTAAATATACCAACCCATTTAATGATGGTCCCGTCCTTCCAAACCGGCGTTAGATATAGCATGTGAAACCGGAATATACCTTCCGTCAGTGACTTGATCTTTACTTCATATTGCTGTCGTGCCCGGGCTTGAATGGACTGTTGGATGCAAGCCTGAATGGACAGATCTTCTGTAACCGGAAATATACTTTTCTCACTGCTATACGAATACCAGTGGTGATTTACATATTCAACTTCGCCATTACCCCTTGTTGTAAAGGCAATTTGTGGAATAGACTCCAGTATGGATTTCAGCTCTTCAACATTTTCCTGGAGCAGTTGTTCAGCTTTGTTCTTTTGCTCGATCTCCTCCCGAAGCGATCGCTCCATGGCATTGAGCTGGCGGGTTTGTTCCGAGAGCCTGTAAAACGTTTTGACTTTAAGCAACAAGATGTCCGGGTCAAAAGGCTTGGTTACATAATCAATGCCACCCGATGTATATCCTTTTGTAATGAACTTCTTGTGCGTGTTGACTGCCGAGAGAAAAATAATAGGAATGTCTTTCGACTTGCTATAGCCCGATATAGCCTCTGCTACTTCAAAGCCGTCCATCTCCGGCATTTGGACATCGAGTATAATGAGGGCGTAGGAATTTTTGAGAATCTTTTTTAACGCTTCTTCACCCGAAGATGCTGTGTCGACTTCAAAGTTATGAATGGAGAGCAGAGACTTCAATGCGAAGATGTTCTCAGGCTTGTCATCAACAATCAAGATCATGTAGGGCTCGGGTCAGAGTGCGAAAAAATAAATAAGTTTTGACATTAAAAGCCCTTTTATCAAAAACTTAACAGGCATGAAATTTTACAAACCAAAAAAATTGCAGATCCTCAGCCTATTCCCCAGGATGAGAATTGAGACAACTGAAAATCTGCAATTACTTAAAATCGTTTACTTCTTAATTACTTTGCCGGAGAGCTGCCGGCCGGAGCTGGTGGTAACGCGCAGCAGGTACAGGCCCGCACTGAGGTTCGCTATATTCACTTCGTCATCCGACACGCGGATCGGTTGCTCCGCTCCTTTCATATCAAACAACTTCACTTCCCGTACAATGCCCGACTCCAATTCAATACGGAATGTATTGTTTGTTGGATTGGGATGGATATCTGCTCCGGGAATCAAATCCTCGATGCCAGTAACCGGCACTTCCTTCAGCGGTACATCGGTAAAAAGTTTATAGCCTCCTGCCTGCAAAAGCACAGGCAACGTTGTATTGGCAACCTGCACCGGCTTACCATTGTCGTAGTAATCGTACCAGGTGCCCGTGTGCGGGAAAGCTATATTTACCGTTTTCGAAGTGAGTTCAAAATTTACCGCGAGCTGCACATTCATCCCGGAAGCATCTGCGGGTGTCGTTGTATAGGGATTGTTCTTTAAGGTTGCCTGCTTTACCAGCGATGCACCTCCGGTAATCGTGGCGGTGCCTTCGGTAAATACATCATATTTTTTTCGCAGACTGATAAGTTCGGCTGTATGATCAAACAACGCTTTATGCAAAGGCTCTTCGAGATACTCCCATTTAGCAGGTTTGGCGGCCACACGACAATCTTCACTAATGGTTCCATCGGGACAACGGTTTATACTTTCGTCATAGCCTATCTCACCAAACTGCCATAACATTTTTGGCCCCGGTATAGTATAGAAGAAGAGCGAGGCAGCTTTCACGCGATCGAGCGCGGTTGCTTCAGTCTTGACATTGTAAGATCCGGAAGAATTTCCGTACTGAAGATTCTTGAACATCAACCGTTCTTCATCGTGACTTTCCATATAGCCTACGAGGTGCGGTACTGTCCAATGGCGGTTAGCATGGTATATATTGTTGATATCGGAGCCCGTTCCATAGCCCATTGTATTCTGTCCGTAAGCATAGTTCAGGTTGCCCCAAAGCATCATACCTTTTCCTTCGGCAGCACGGTATTCTGCCAGTTCTTTTTCTTCGTCATTTACAGCAAGGTGCTCCAGTATAATATAGGTCTCCGGACTATGCGACCAGATCTTATCCGCCATGCGCTTGAGCAATGCTATACGCGATGCATCGTACGCTGACCACGCGTCTACATTGTTTGGATTATTCGTTTGTGTAAATCCTTTGGAGAGATCAAAACGGAAACCATCAATCTTATACTCATGCAGCCAGTAATAGTTTACGGTGTCCAGGTATTTCTTGGTATAGCTGCTCTCGTGGTTCATATCGAAGAATACATTGAACGGATGTTTTGCATCGGTATTAAACCATTTGTTATTAGCCGTAGGTTTGCCAGCTCCAAAATCAAAATCCATCATAACATACGAATTGGGCATGTCCTGGTGGTTCATCGCTATATCGAATATCACCGCTATACCTTGTGCATGACAACGATCGATGAATTCTTTCAACTTGTTTTTCGGACCGTAGTATTTATCGGGCGCAAACATGAACGCAGGATTATATCCCCAGCTATCATTCCCGTTGAATTCCATAATGGGCATCAGCTCCACTGCATTTACCCCGAGACGTTTGAAATAACTGATGGTATCGATCAGGTTTTGATAACTGCGTTCATCGCTGTCAAAGAAATCGCGAATGAGTAATTCATACACAATCAGCTTCTCTTTTTCCGGTCGCTGGTAATTTGTAGTCTGCCACGTATAGGCTACCTGCCCGGTTTGAAAAACGGCTACACGGTTGAAATACCATTGTGCATGGAGCGCATGGGCCGGAAATGTTTTCAGGTTTGGATAAACAGTCGCTGGTATATATTGATCATCCGGATCGAGTATCTTGTCGGCATACGGATCGGCAATCCATACACTTTCCTCCACCAGGTATTGATAGCCATACTCCTGCCCTGCTGTAAGTCCGGTGAGTTCTATCCAGAAGTGTTCACCATCTTTCTTCATCAGGTACGCAGGATCAATTTTCCAGTTGTTAAAATCACCGCGGATATATACGGATGATTTACCCGGTGCCCATAAGCTTAGCACCACTTTCGTGGGATCACTTCCGTAATTTATACCATCAACCACACCGGCTGATCTGGCTGCGTTAACAGTAGCTTTCCGAACGGTATATTCGAAAGATATAGTCTTTATTTCTTCTCCGTTATCAGCGGTAATTACTGCAGGGTATGTACCGGCTGCTTCTGTAAGCGTGTGCGTATAGTTCAGCGTGGTGGCATTTGCAGCCGATGCAACGGTAACGTTGTTCATCTTTAACACGAGATCAGCCGCCTCCGACACATTAACGGTTACCGGAAGTTGCTCGCCCTGATTTTTAAAGAGGGGAAATTTAGTAGGAGTTGCTAATGAGACAATAAAATTATCGGGTGTAGCAATGTCCAAAATATAGTCTGGCGTCTTCCCTCCCGCCCAGTCTGTTGCTTTTAACAGGAAGCCCATGCGTGTTATTTCTGCAGCAGGCTTATTGAAAAATGCTGTCGGTGTAAGTACAACCTGGTACTTGTTTGTCGTGATCCGGTATGCCTTCGCTGCGCTCTGTGCGGATGTTGCCGGGTTCACATTGGTTGGCGCATCGCATGCGGAAGAACAATCCGGAAGCCCCGCCCATATATATACCGGGTTCGATGTATTGTTCCAGTTAAAATCCTGCAGTGCAGTGCCCGTTACGTCAACTGTAATTGTAACGGACTGATCAGCCACCGGAAACACCGGACTTGTTGTTACCTGTGCCGCACTAAGTTTTGCAGCGACTATCAACCCCACCAGAAAAATCAATTTCTTCATAAGCATTTCATGAAATGCAAATAGCGTGAAGCATTACTCCACGCTATATTGCTGTTTAGGTTATTGAATTATTGAGGTGTTACAGTATAGAAACCCGTTGTAAAATCAACGGTAATGCGATAGAAACCATTCACTGCTACAGTTATATTGGATTCTCCCTCCTGTAAAAGCTTACCTTCTTCGCCTTTGCCCCAATCGCCTGCCCAGTCTTTCACTTGCAGAAACTTGAAGCCATTACCATCATCAACAACTTTTAATTCAGTTAATATTTCAAATTTACCATCCGCTATCTTATTGAATGGTAAAGCACTGCCCGGGTTCCAGCCAACAGATGTGGATCCTCCCACCAGGTATAGCTCTGAAGGGAATGGATAACGCACCACAGTAATTTTATATATGCGTGTAGCATCGTTGAACGTTATCTTATAGTAGGCATCTTTATAGCTGTTATCAAGCTTAATGTTTGCACCATACTCTTCGGCTTTTCCATCGAGGTTGGTATCGCCATAGTTCTTTCCTTCGAATGTAGGACCTTCCACAAAACGAAATACATCACCGGCCTTCATACGTATTTCGGAAACTTCCCACGTATGGTCAGCAACGAGTTTGAATTGAGGCTGCGGGCCGGTAAAGTCATTGAACGTTCCGAGTAAATATAGTCCTTCCAGGTTGGTGGCATAATTTACCGCTGGCAGTACAGTATATTTCAATGTCTCATCATCGAAGCGAACATTTACCAGTCCTGAGTAATTACAGTTCGTATTGTCGTTAGAACCTTTCGGCTCCATGGTACCATCGCAGTTGATATCACCCCAATCCTGATCAGACCAGTCTTCGGTGTTCTTCAATTTCCAGGGGCCACCCTGCAGATCTATATTCTTGATCTCCCAGGTATTGTCAGCAACAAGTTCGAGTTCTGAAGCGCTCCATCCGTTAAAACCACCGGCTATAAACATGCGCTCGAAGTTTGCCAGGTATAGCTGGTTTACAATTTTGAAATTGGACACCTGTGTACTCTCCTGGTTCTTGCTGTCTTTTGCCACTATGGAAATGGAGTAATCACCCAGCGCAAGCGACTCTGCATTGAATGATGATCCTTCAATCAACACAGAATCTTTTACACCACTCAGTGTCTTGGTAACCGATGCCAGTTCATTGCCATCGGCATCTTTCAAGGTAACCGTAGCTGTACTCAGCGGAGATGATATACCATCCACCAAAACAACTTTGATATCGAAATCACCTGTCTTTACACCGGTCTTCGGAGTGACGCTCAGAATGGTAGGCGGAAAGTTCATCAGGTTATCTACATCTACTTCGTCACGACAGGCCGAGAGTTGCACCAGCATCGAGGCGATCAAAAAGTATATATATAATTTTTTCATAGTATTCATTCGTTAGGCGTGATCAATAACCATCGTTCTGTTCCAGCTTCGGATTAGCAATGATGTGCGAGGATGGCAAAGGGAAAACATCGCGGAAAGATTCTGTTTCTTTTCCAGCCGCAACTTCACCCTTCCACGGCCATATAGCGCGCGGGTTGTTGTCTTCGTTGTCGGTAAACAAATCGAAACGTACAAGGTCTGTTCGGCGATGTCCTTCCCAGTATAATTCGCGGGCACGTTCATCGATCAGGAAATCGAG
>CBIHOZ010000175.1:0-14751 GCA_966211525.1 uncultured Chitinophaga sp.
TCCTGTATACTTTTATAGAGGTCACCTATATCCAGCCTTTGTTTGGATTGATAGTGATCACCGCGGATCTCCAATATCTTCGTCAGGTCTTTAATAACTTCATTGAGTTTATTAACCGATGTGAAGAGATGATTGTGAAGTATACTCAGTTCCGGGTTGTTGATCGGCTGAAGTTCGATCAGTTTGGAAAGTCCCATCATGGTAGCAACAGGTCCGCGAAGATTATGCGATGCTATAAACGAGAATTGAAGCAGATCATTGTTATGCATCACAAGCTGCTGTAAAAGTTTACTCTTCTCTTCCTCCTGTTTCTTACGTTGGCTGATGTCTTGTCCTATACCGATGATCGAATCATCTGATAACGGAATCATGCACCAGCTGATATCTACCAGGCCTGATGGTGTCTCAATCTTGAAGTCATGCCATTCACCGTCCCTGCTTCTGATAAATTCCAGTGTCTCTTTCGTACTCAGGTTACGCGGGAAGAATTGTTGCAGAATATGTTCTTTACCTATATCTCTATCCGCCTGCTCAAATGTACTTTCCCAGAATTGATTGATGAAGTTAATATGACGATGCACATCAAACAATACAATGATCAGCGGCAAGTTATCGATCAGTCGCTGCAACGCTTCTTTCTGTCGGATCAATTCGTGTTCAGCTTTCTTGCGTAACGTTATATCGGTAATGATACCATCGAGTCGCACAGGTTTGCCGGTATAGTCTTTCGTCATCCAGATTCTGCTTGTTACCCATTTCTGTTTTCGCTGCTTGCTCAGAATCATGTGCTCAATTTCAGTATAGGATTTAGCAAGCAGTTGCTGATGCATGGCGTCAGTTATTCCTTGCGGATCATCCACCAGCATACACTCCACCAGCAAATTGTTGTTCTCATAGAACTCCTGTGCCGAATAACCAAATATTTCTTCAGCTGCGTTGTTCACGAAATCAATTTGTATCTCGCGCATACCTACAAACTTCGCGGACCACACCATGTCTTTCAACGTGCTGAGTATACTGTTCAGCTTCTGCTGACTTTGTCGTACCAGATCATTCGCCTGCTCCTGTATCTTTTCATGTGCTGCCGATAACTGGTCGTTGGTAGAGAGTAATTCTTCATTGGTAGTGATGAGTTCTTCATTGGTGCTTGCGAGTGCATGGTTCGCTTCATCCAATTGACGTGTGCGTTCGGTAATCTTTTCTTCGAGGTTAACGTTCAGCTCGTGTAGCTGCTGCTCAAACTTTACACGCTCCGTAACATTTTGCGATAAGATAAGCTCGGCACGTTTGCCATGCCATTCCATTGCATACGAAGTTATCTGTACCCATATCAGTGTGCCATCTTTCCGGAGATGTCTCCATATACCTGAGCTATATATTCCCTGCGGAATTCCAAGAATAGCTTGATGAAGCCGCGGTATATCTTCGGCAGGTCGTATGTCGCGGATGGTTCGCGCAAGAAATTCTTTCTCGGTATAGCCATATTCACGTATAGCCGCTTCGTTTACAGCAAGAAACGATAGTGTGTCCCGGTCATATACCCACATCGGATTCGGATTCTTCATGAACAGTTTGTCGTACTCCGTAATTCTGCGCTGTAGCGTAACCTGAAAACGGTTCAGCAGTATATATAGCAGCAAGCCGGAAACAAGTACAAAGCTCACCCGCATCAGTACACTCTGTAACGTGATGTTATGTCCGGACGCATTCAAGAAATATGTATTCAGCAATACGGTGCTTCCGTAAACCCAGGCAACACCCAACAGGGTATAGATTATAGTGATTTTTAACGATTGCCCTGATTTCTTCAACATGTTGTTAAACGGTTTTAATCTTCAGCAGTACGCGGGCTCACAACATTAGAAAAGTAACAAATTCTTCCTAATTTTTCCGGCATCACGGTCCGATCCATAAATTTCAAGGAATAAAAAAAATCGGAGCAGGTGCATTATGGAAAATCCGTCCCACCTGCATCTTACTAAAAAATCAATCCAGATATGAAGAAGACAATGTTATGGTTTCTGTTGCTGTTAAGTTTACGGTTGTCAGCACAACAAGTTAAAACGGTTGATTCACGAATCAGTCACGTAACCGTATTTCTGAACAAGGCACAGATCGAACGCGCTATCAAAACGCGGGTGGAGGCAGGCAAAACTGATCTGATTGTAACCGGTTTAACATCGCAGCTGGACCCGCAAAGTATACAGGTGGCCGGCAAAGGTAATTTTGTGATATTGGGAATCACGCATCAGCAGAATTATCTGAGTGAACTGAATGTACCAACGTCCCTACGTATACTTAAAGATTCCGTAGAGTACCTGCAGAAGCAGATCACACTCGAGCAAAGTCAGAAAGAAATCCTGAGCAAGGAAGAACAAATGCTGCTGAGCAACCAGAAGATTGGAGGTACTAATCAAAACCTGACGGTAGCAGAGTTGAAAGGCATGGCCGACTTTTATCGTGTGCGTTTAAGCGAGATTGTAACAACCCGCATGAAGCATGATGACAAGATCAAAAAGATAAACGAGCGCGTGATTAAACTGCAACGGCAGATACAGGAACAAAATGAACTATATACTCGCAACACAAGTGAAATTGTAATCAGTATTTCTGCTGATGCTGCATCTGCTGCCGACCTGCAGGTAAATTATATAGTGGCGAATGCCGGATGGTATCCGCAATACGATCTGCGCGCTATAAATACAAAGAGCCCGGTGCAGTTAAACTATAAAGCAAATGTATACCAGAGCACCGGTGAAGAATGGAAAAATGTAAAGCTGAAGTTATCAACTGCAAATCCGAATGAAGGTGGTTTAAAGCCTGAGCTATACACCTGGTATCTTAACTTTGAAGAACCGGTTGTGTATCGTTCGTATAAGAGAAAGGCTGCAGCCGGTGCTGTATTGGAATCTGCGGCACCTGCCATGGAGATGGATAAAGCGGAAGAAGAGGTTATGGTAATGAAAGATGTGGCTACTGCTGCTGACTATGTAAACACCATTCAAACATCACTTAACGCTGTGTTCGATATAGCCTTGCCCTATACTGTTGCGTCATCCAGCAAGCCTACATTAGTAGATATCAGCAAACACGATTTAAAGGCAACCTATCAATACTCGGTAGCGCCTAAACTTGATGCCGATGCTTTCTTAATGGCGCAGGTTGTTGATTGGGAAGAACTAAGTTTATTGCCGGGTGAGGCCAACGTTTTCTTCGAAGGTACATTCGTAGCTAAAACGTATCTTGATCCCAACAATATAAAAGATACACTAGCCGTATCGTTGGGCCGGGACAAACGCATTGTAGTAAAACGCGAAAAGTTGAAAGACTATAATTCTCGTAAAACAATAGGCTCGAACCAACGTGAAAGTTTTGCATACGAGATTTCCGTGCGCAATACCAAAAATGAAGCTGTCAAAATTGTTGTTGAAGATCAGTTGCCGGTTTCTCAGAACAGTCAGATTGAAGTAACATTTACAGATGCAGGCGGTGCGGTTTACAATAAAGACACCGGCAAACTGGTATGGGACTTGAACGTGCAGCCAAACGAAACGAAAAAGGTAACCTATAAATTCGAAGTAAAATATCCGAAAGGCAAAATTATACCCGGTTTATAAGGTATAGTTAATTCATAAGCAATCGGACTGTGGTGTTTACAACATCATGGTCCGATTTCTTTTTTCCGATCTATAGAGTCTCAAAAAAAATGGTTTACTTTAGGTTGTAAAAAGTGCGAGGCTGAAAAAACTCCCCCGATAAAGCAGCTAGACACGTTTTGTACTAACCTGAACTGAATTTTGACCCTTATGCAGTGGAGGCTAATCGCTACTCTTCTTTTTTTCATTCTGTCACATTCTTTACTCTCCGCCCAGGATCTTGATTCGTTACTGAACCTCAACGCTTTCACGAAAGAGAGTGACCTGCAGAAATTACTGAATAAGAATGTAGGTGTATCTGCACAAAAACTTTCATCTCGCGAAACACCAGGTATCCTGAGTATAATTACGGCTGAAGAAATTCAGAACAGCGGAGCGCGCGATCTTACGGATGTGCTGCGCCTTGTTCCGGGTTTTGATGTTATGCAAGACCTGCAGTTTGTAATGGGCATCGGCCTGCGTGGCAGTTGGGCCAACGAAGGAAAGGTGCTGGTGATGATGGATGGACAACCCTTCAATGATTTGCTATACCAGTCGGTTGCAGTCGGAAATCGCTTTCCTATAGATGCTGTAGAGCGGATTGAAATTATTCGCGGACCGGGTTCTGCAATCTACGGTGGTTCTGCGGAGTATGGTGTGATCAACATTATTACCAAAGCTGCGGAAAGTCTTAACGGAGTAGCTGTATACGGAACAGGTGGTTTCCACGGAGAGGCTACTGGCCGCACGAACGGTGGCGTTATGGCTTCCCGGAAAACGGAAACACTCGCGTGGGATTTTTCTTTCTTCAAAGGTGCCGGCATTGTGAGCGACAATCAACATCACGATGATCCCATACAAAATGCCTACAACGGTAATACAAACTATATCGATCAGAATCTCTCAAAAGTTTCACAAGCAGATCCAATGAATATCAACCTTGGTCTGCGTTATAAAGATCTATACCTGCGCACCATGTACGATGCGTTTGAAACATCCGATCCGCAGGTTGCTGTCTCATTCAAAAGTTTGTTTGCAGATGTTCGGTATGCCTGGAAGATCAATGATAAATTCAAACTGACGCCACAGCTGAAATTTACGGAACAGCGTCCATGGTCATACGGTCCGAAAGAAAACAAGGATCCCGATTTCGAAGCGCAGGCTACACGCCTCTATGCACAGGCAGATGGTGAGTATAACGCTTCACGCAAAACCAGTATAAATTTCGGTGCTATATATTTTCGCGATCATGGTGATTACGAAACGGTGCTGAGCACATTTGCCGGAGATAGAGCGTTAACGCTTTCCAATTATGCACTCTATGCGCAGGCGTTATTCAAACACCGACTTGCAAATGCTACGGTGGGTTTTCGCTATGAAAAGAATAATCGCTACGGTGGTGCGTTTGTACCGCGACTCGCGCTTACCAAGAAAATAGAAAACTTCCACTTTAAGGTTTTATATAGTCAGGCGTTTCGTGCACCATCACTGCAAAATATAAATATAGCATTGGATGGTGAGATAAAGCCAGAGAAGTCTGATGTGTTTGAACTGGAACTCGGCTACCAGTTTACACCGGAAATGTTACTCGCGGTAAACGCCTTTAGCATCAGCACACGAAACGTGATGATCTATAGTTCAGAAGGTGAAGATGAAACATTCAACGAATGGTATGAGAATGCACGCAAGAGCGGAAGTAAAGGTATAGAAGTGGTGTATAGCATTCGCCAGAAAATATGGTATGCTCATCTGACATACTCATTCAGTCAGGCCATTAAAGACAACTCGGTGGAGGAATACCATGTAAGTCAAACGGACCGGCAGTATGTTGGTTTCCCGGCTCATAAAGTTACACTCAACACCAATTTCAATCTCACGCCGAAGTTAACTTTTAACCCAACGTTTATATACGCCAGCAAACGATATGCTTACACCAGTGTTGATGCGGATGGAAATGCTATAAGTACTTCGCTTGATCCATATCTTTTGTCCAACGCATTTTTGAATTACAGGGATCTGCTTCCGGGGTTAACCGCAGGTGTCGGTGTCTATGATATACTTAACCGGAAACCTGCTATACCGCAGGCGTACAATGGCGGCTACGCACCTATACCGGGCCGCAGCCGCGAATATGTAGTTAAACTTTCGTATCAGCTCAACTTTGCTAAATAAAGATATGCGTCACGTTATACTTCCTATTATAGTTTTTGTGGTGATGGCAGTATCGGCTCATGCACAGACAACCAACTACCAGGTATATTCCTTGTTTGTGATGAATATAGCCAAGTACTCGTCATGGCCGGAGCAAAACACGGAACTTCATATTACCGTATTCGGTAAATCGAAGATCTACGATGAACTGCTGAAACACAACGGCAAAAGTGTAAATGGACATGTTGTGAAAGTAACTCAGGCCGATAATGTTGATGCTATCGGGCAAACCCATATAGTATATGTAGCGGATGGTAAAAGCAGCGCTTTAGATGATATCGTAAAATCTACGCAGGGTAAGCCCGTACTCATAATTGGCGAGCGGGAAGGACTTTTTAAGAAAGGTGCAGGCTTCAGTTTTGTAGTGATGGAAAACAGTACGCTGCGCTTCGATATCAACAACACTGAACTGGACAAGCGACAGATCAAAGTATCGAAGAGCCTTTCGGCACTGGCCAATCAATCGATCTGATAAGACAAGTAGTACTGCAATGCTAATATAGCTTGCTATTGCAGTCTGATCAGATAAGACTTAGGCCAAAGCTTTCCGGTTACTAGTAGTGCTTTTGATTTCGGATCGTACGCTATACCATTCAGTACATCGGCATTCGGATACATACTTCGGATCTCGTTGCCGATAGGAGAGAAGTCAATTCTTCCTACAACTTTTCCGCTAGCCGGATCAATCTTCAATATCCACGTGGTTTCATATACATTGGCATATATATACCCGTTGATATACTCGAGCTCGTTCAGTTTCTTTACGCGCGTTCCGCCATCCATCACCGTTATCGTCTTTACCGGTTTAAGATTTACTGTATCGAGGAAGTATAATTTCTCACTGCCATCGCTCATGATCAGGTTCGTGTTATCATGTGTAATGCCCCATCCCTCCGTATCATATTTGAATTCGCGAAGTTGCTGATACGTTTTTGCATCGTACACAAAGCCGACTTTGTTTTGCCACGTGAGCTGGTATATTTTATCATTCAATACCGTAATGCCTTCTCCGAAATATTGACCGGCCAATGTTACCTTTTTATCATGCTGACCAGAGCCCGGATTTACTTCTGCAATCCATGAACGGTTATTCTGTCCTGTGCTCTCCAGTATTTTGTTGTCATAGATCGTTAAGCCCTGGGTATACGCTTCGGCATTGTGAGGCAGCGTACTGATTACGGTATAGTGCAGCGACAGACTGTCACGCGTTGCTTTTACGTCACCGTCTTTTTTACCACCGCACGAAGAAGCAATCACACTAAAAAGCACAACGATCAACAACCTGAAAAGATGAGTTTTCATTACATTCATGATTAACATCGAAAAGAAACAAAATTATTGATAATCCCCAACAGTAGTTTGCAGTAACGGTAGCATGTCATTAAAAAGGTTCTTTTATCTTTACAAACAACCAGTTACAACCATGATACATCCTGAACCACCGAAGCAAATTGCTTCACATACCCCTTACTTCCGGTATAGTCATGCAAGCACTATTCACCCCGATTTATCGCGCGTTAGAATTGCAGGTGTGGTTGTCCTCTTCCTGCTGCTATATTTTTCTGCCACGTTCGTGCACGCACAACAAGCGGAGGCTATAAATTTTTATCTGACCCCTTCCATATCTACGGAACTGCTTAACAAAAACGGTGCATTTATAAAAGATTACCTCGAGAAAGAAACAGGTCTTGAGATCCGCATGACGATCCCATCATCGTACGATGAAATGGTCGATTACTTTCGATCCAGCAAATCGTGTTTCGCGATTATGAGCAGTCAGAGTTATATACTGGCCAACAAAAAGCACGGTGCTGTTGTGAAGTTACGCACGGTGCGCTTTGGTCACTCAGTATACTACGGACAGATTCTCACGCGTGCTTCGTCCGGTATAAAATCAATTAAAGACCTTCAAGGGAAAACCATAGCCTATACAGATGAACTCTCTACATCCGGTTATCTCTATCCGAAAAAGATGCTGGAGAAAAATAATGTGAAGCCTTCCAAAGAAGTTTTTGCCAAAAAGCATGATGAAGTTGTAAAGCTGGTATACGAAGGCAAGGTTGATGCCGGTGCTGCATTCTATTCACCGCCTGCAACAGACGGAACACTGCGCGATGCCCGTGTGCGCGTGAAGGATAAATATCCGGATGTGGAGCAGAAGGTAATTACACTTGTAAAAACAGATGCTATACCCAACGACCCGATTGTGTTCTCGAAAAATTTCAATCCCGAGGCAGCACGCAAACTATATGTAGCGCTGGTAAAACTCGCAACAGAATCCAAAGGCAAGCAAATGCTATTGGAACTTTACGGCTCTGAAGGATTTGTAAAAGCATCGGATGCCGATTACAATTCACTTCGTGTTGTGATGGGCGTAGTGTCTAACTAAGATATATACTTACCCCAGCAACGTGTGTGTTGCTGCTACAAAGCTCCAGATCAACAGCCAGTAGAATATAATAAACAGGAACCGGATCAGCAGTGACTTCAGTATCACCAGCAGTGTGTTGCTTTGGTAAAACTGTTTATAGGCAATGATCAGGTATACCTGGAAGACAAGGCTGAAGATTGCATCGTTTATACCGATCATGTGTGGCGCCAGCAGAAACGCAGGTATAAATACAAGCACACGCAGTATATTGGTTTCACCGATTACGAACGAGTGTAGCACAAAGCTCTCAGCAAAATTATACTTCGAACGTTTAAAAAATATCCAGGCAAAGAAAGCGAGCAGTGGTAATATTAATACGAGGCCAAGTACTTTACCATGGCCAACCATAAACTCCATACTCTCGCGATAGTAGGGCAGTGGAGGTTGCCGCTTCGATTGCGGGTAAGTAAGGGCTTCGAAATAGCCTGCCTTGTAGCTGATAAAAGCCGACAGCGCTGTTGTAATAACAATAAAGCTTAACGGGTTAAAATACTTTTTACGTTTGCCCTCAACGTATTGCCGCGCTACAATACCGGGTTTGGTAACAAGGTCTTTCAGCAACAGTAAAAATCCTTTGTCAGCATGCGTCAGGGCATGCATAAGTTCATGCGACAAATGCGGAATGGTGATCCGGTGAGTATCTACCTGCTGACCGCATGACGAACAAAATTTACCTTGGGTAGCTGCTTCACAGTTTTTACAGTTCATGAGAGGTTATGAGATTTAGGGCATGTTTCAGATCTTCTGGTGTATCAATCCCCACAGTCTCCTCTTTCGTTTCGGCCACCATAATTTTAAAGCCGTTTTCAAGCCAACGCAATTGCTCTAAAGATTCCGCCCGCTCCAGCGATGAAACCTGTATCTGCGTAAGCTGCTCAAGAATGTCTGCACGATAGGCATACATTCCTATATGTTTATAAAAAGTATGTTTACTCAGCCACTCTTCCTCCGGTGTATTACGTATATGCGGAATGGTAGAGCGACTGAAATATAGTGCTTCACCGGATTTGCTCACCACGACTTTTACCAGGTTCGGATTGAATAATTGTGTCGGATTATCGATCGCTTTGATCAGCGTGGCAATCTCAGTCTGCCCGTTTAATTTGGATGCAAGCAATTCTATTTGTGATGGCTGTATAAATGGTTCATCACCTTGTATATTGATCACATAATCATATTTGCCTGGCTGAAGCGACAGTGCTTCATAACAACGATCCGTGCCGCTTACGTGACTTTCTTTTGTCATGCATACTTCACCGCCAAACTTCTTTACATGGTCAAAGATCAGGTCATTATCGGTTGCAACGATTACGTCTGCTATACCTGCTGTCTTTTTAACCTGTTCGTATACACGCTGTATCATCGACTTTCCCGCTATATCTACCAGTGGCTTGGCCGGAAAACGGGTAGAAGCATAACGTGCCGGTATAATTCCTAAAATTTTCATGCAGATACTTTCTTTACTTTTAAGGATGTGGTTTCATCATCGATCACTTCAATTGCTTCACCTCGCTCAATATACTCTCCGCGCGTAAACGCATCGTGAAGTTTATCGTTGATCATAACTTTTCCACTCGGGCGAAGCACAGTATGCGCTATTCCCTGTTGTCCTTTCATACTTTCTTTAAAGCTGGCGGTATAGCCTTGTTCACGGTCTTGCGTATCTACCAACGCTACACGTTTATAAAAACGTGTGTCGGCAAGTTTGGCGCCTCCTGCAAATAAGAGCACCGTGCCACCGAGCAGTCCGCCTATAGCAGCAGCGAGTGCATAGAGTATATCATTCATCCGCACAAACTCAAAATCAAAGGCATCGTTGTTGATCATGATGAGCACCAGCGATCCGATCACCAGCACGATACCAGAAACACCTGCCACACCAAAACCTGGCAGAATAAAAATTTCAACGGCAATCAATCCAAGTCCAACAAAGAATGCAATGATCTCCCAGTTCTCAGCAAGTCCGTTTAAGTAATACGGCACGAGGTAAAGTATTAACGCAACCAATGCAGCCAACCCCGCAAAGCCTATACCAGGGGCCTGCATTTCAAAATATATTCCTGCAATGATCACGAGTATAAGAAGTCCGCTGATGAATGGATTGAGAAAGAACGCTACAACTTTATCCGTAGCGCTTAGCTGATAATAGTCAATCTCAAAGTCGGTAACTTTATTTCGTTGAAGGATCTCGTTGATAGACTCAACCTTCGCTTCGCAGTAATCATGTTTGATTGCTTCGGAAGTTGAGAACGTAATTACCTGTCCTTCTTTCTTGATGCTGTCAATCACAATACTTTCATCCACCATGCCTTCTGCTATACGCGGATCGCGTTTGTTCTCTTCAGCAGTAGCGCGCATGATGGAGCGCATATACGATTGATATTTATCGGGAGCTTTACCACCGCTTCCGTCCACAACAGTAGCAGCTCCAATGCTGGCAGCAGGTGCCATATAAATACTATCGCAAGCAATGGAGATAAGCGCACCGGCAGACGCAGCATCGGAATTGATAAATACCCACACCGGTTTTTTGAACTCCATTACTTTGTCAACAATATCTTTGGCATCGGTCAGCACACCACCATAGGTGTCCATTTCAATAATTACAATATCAGCTTTTGTTTCTTCGGCATGTTGCAGGGCGAGTTCAACATAACGCGTCATGCGCGGATCAATTTCCTGCTTGATCTCCATAATCATCACATGCTTCTTCTGCGCGAAAGCGGAAGAAGCCAGCAGCACAAAACTCAGCAGCAATACAGGCAGGGTCTTCATGAATTTAAACTTCCAATCCAAAGGTCAATCTTCTATACTTGCACTAAAATAACCAATTAAACGAAGTTGACAGAAAGACTGAAACGTAAGTTTTCACATCGCTTCCAGGGTGTTGTGTGGAATACCGCGGTGCTGCCGGAAGAGGAGCTTCTTCTGATTGAAGAACGCAGTCACGAGGAGCGCCTGGTAACTTTTTCCGCATGGAGCTATGCAACGGATACATTTCGCTGGCAACATATAAAACTGGATGAACCGTGGTGGGTTAACCTGAGTGCTGCGGCAGAAGGCGTTGTGCTTTTTACAATATACCTCGATACAAACAATCCGGATAAGAAAGGAATATTGGGTTGCTCGAGCAAAGATCTGAAGTTGTTGTGGTGGAATAATGATTTCTCGATTGTGTCGGTTTTGCCGGGCAAAGTGTTGGGAGTTGCCACAAAGCTGGGCGCGAAAGAAGTAGTGCTTGATTTACATTCAGGAAAAGAACTGAACGAACCGTGGCCCGAAGCATCGGCAAAAAAAACGGATGCAGTAATACGACCTTCGCTTTATTCCGAAGGAACTTCGTACTTTAACACGGTAAAAATATTTTTAGAGTCCAGGCTAAATTTATTAGCCGTTGTTGCGTTGGAGTATCTGGAATATGATTCGAAGATTTTTATTTCGTACTACACGAAAGAAAATGATCTGGCGAATTATTTGTTGGTATTGTCGCATGCAGGCGAGTTATTGCTGCATGAAAAACTGGATGAGTCCTTGAAAGGAATCGGCCAGGATACTTTTTTCATCCTCTCAGGATGTGTAATTTTCGTGAAGAATAAACGTGAGCTGATAAGTTATTTTTTATGATGAATGTATTGATTTACGCGGGTGCTTTATTTTTTCAGCCGCACGCTCAGGACTCACTGGGCATTGAGACTGTCAATGGAAAAATCTTTGTTGTTCACCAAGTAGGTGAGAAGGAAACACTCTATGGAATTTCGAGGCGTTACGGCACAACCGTAGATGCTATCGTTCAATATAATCCGGCAGCAAGCTCAGGTCTTTCCATCGGACAGATACTGAAGGTTCCGTATACAAAACCTGTAGCACAAACCTCAAGTGGTACCAAGGCTGCCGGTGGTGGCGGTATCATTCACGTAGTGGCTGCCAAAGAAACCATGTTCTCCATTTCAAAAGCGTATGGTGTTACCGTTGATGAGATCAGGCAGTGGAATAATCTGAAAGATAATACACTCTCTATCGGTCAGGAGATTGTTATCAGGAAACGTAACACGTCGGGAGCGAATAATAATACTACTACGCAGCCGACAACGAATCGTCAGACAACTACTACACCTGCAGCGAATACAGCCACTACACATACGGTTGAAGCAAAAGAGACACTATATTCCATTGCGAATAAATACGATATCACGGTGCAGCAGTTGAAGGAGTGGAATAATCTGGAAAGCAACGAGCTCGACATCGGACAAACAATTTATGTGAAACAACCTTCGCGCAATGCTACGCCTGTGCGGAGAGATACTTCGGCAACCACACAACAGCCGGTTGTTACGGCTCGCCAGAATACAACTACGCAGCCAGTAAAGAATGATGTGCCGAAGAATGATACTCCTCCGGTAAAGAACGACACACCACCGCGCGAAACGGTGAAGACCAATACTGAAACAATTCGCATTTCAGAGTCGGTAAAGAATGGCGATGAGATTTTAGAGAAAGGTATAGCGGAGTTAATAGAAGGAACCGATGGTAATAGAAAATACCTCGCGCTCCATCGCACAGCGCCTGTAGGTACTATATTGAAAGTGAGGAACGAGTTGAACAACCGCGAAGTATTTGTGCGCGTAATGGGCAAACTTCCGGATACAGCGCTCACGGATAAAGTGGTTATCAAAATTTCCAAATCAGCTTACGATAGATTAGGCGCTATCGATCCGCGTTTCCGTGTGGAGGTAACGTACTACAAATAAGCGACTGGAAGTGTAAGTATATATTTACGCGGATAGCGAAGTTGATACCTTAATAACCTGGTATGGATATAGAGTCCCTTCGTAAATTCTGTCTTTCACTTCCTGCAGCAACAGAAGATGTTAAGTGGGGAGCTGATTTGTGTTTCAGCGTAGGTGGAAAAATGTTCTGCGTTACTTCAATGGAGGGACCGCTGAAAATATCGTTTAAGGTACCCGATGAAGATTTCGAAGAGCTCTCCGCACAGGAAGGATTTATACCCGCTCCCTATATGGCACGCGCCAAGTGGGTATTGCTAACCGATATAAATGCTGTAAAACCCAAAGAGCTGCAAGCCTATATCCGCCAATCTTACGAGCTGATAAAAAGTAAACTCACTAAAAAGCTCAGGAAAGAACTCTCGCTGGAATGAAGACAGCTTCGGGTTTTGAGCCGTGAGTTTCGAGCAGGTATATTCTACTGCCGTGAGACAAGTCTGAAATATGATTAGGTTTTACAAAAATCTGTTTTACCTGGTATATGGTCTTTTAAAAAAGAGCGAAAGGAATTATCAGTCGGATTTGCATAGTGCTATAGTTGCAGTTCTCATAATGTCAGTATTGGAGACACTAAATGTGCTCTCGTTTTTACCCACAGATGAAAATGCAGATGTTGCCTCGCATTGGATACCAGGTATTCTGGTGTTCTTATTATTGAATGGTATTATTTTTCTCCCGTCAGGTCGTTTCAAGAAAATAGAGAGTCAGTTTTTAAGCCATCCGCCATCCGTATTCAACGATAGTTTTGTAATACTATATATGGCAGGAACAATATTGGTTTTTGGATTGACGAGATAGGATCTATACATGCCCGCAAAAGCTTCGAGCGGCTATATCTTCTACTCGCAGCCCACAACTCAAAGCTCGAAGCTTTTTTTAAAAAAAAGAGCTTCGAGCAGCTATATTTACTACTCGAAGCTCATAGCTCGAAACTCGAAGCTATCTATTAATGGTGGTGTCCACCCGGACCATGCACGTGGCCGTGAGAAATTTCTTCATTCGTAGCGTTGCGTACTTCCATTACTTCAACATCGAAGTTAAGTTCAACACCAGCCAGTTCGTGGTTAGCATCAACCGTTACGCTTTCTAATCCTACATGTGTTACGGTAACAACATTACCGTGGTTTGTAGAGAACTTCATTCCCGGACGAACATCCTGATCGCCAAAAGCCGAACGTGGCACTTGTTGAACCATCGCCGGATCTTTCTCTCCGTATCCGTTAGCTGGTTCTATTTTTAACTGGAACTTGTCGCCTTTGCTTTTTCCTTCCAAACCTTCTTCCATTCCTGCAATCAGATTTCCTGCACCATGCAGGTAGTTCAACGGCTCGCGTCCGCTACTGGTATCAATAACATTTCCTTCGTTGTCGCGCAGCGTGTAATGAATGGCCGCTACTGTGTTTTTAGTGATTTGCATTGCTAATGTTTTTAAAGTTTCAAGAGATTATCCACAGTTCGGGATGAAATAGGCAGGCAACCTCTGTGAGACAAAAGTACTCCTTTTATTTTCTAAAAGTGCTCGTCAGCCCAAAAAGCGATTTGCAGCCTGAAAATTCATTTTTCACGCACACGTTGGCATTATAAAAATTGCTGGAAACGTTTGTCCTGCCTTTTTGGAAGATTTACCACCTGCCCTATAGCCTCCAAAACCTAAACTTTCAAGTCGATAAACCCTTTAGAGTCATGTTCA
>CBIHOZ010000176.1:0-14608 GCA_966211525.1 uncultured Chitinophaga sp.
TACCATTGATCGGCAAACAGGATAATGCCGGCAAACGGTTTGTCTCTTTGGAGATATGCTGGCCTGCGCCCTGCTCGTATGATTTTATATCGGTATAGTATAAAGCTTCTGCCGGATATTTAGCAGCATTTAAATCCATTACGAGGCAGTTCGGTTGAATCGACTTTATCAACGAGTATATTTCTTCAAAAGGCACATCATCGTAGGATATACGCGACCACGGTGCATCCCAGCCATCAATGATCAGTGCAGTAATTTCACCGTAATTGGTGAGTAACTCGGTAAGCTGCGCCTTGATCATATCCACATGTTGTTTGGAGATATACCCGGGACGAAGCTTGTGGTGCGTGTCCAGTATAGAATAATAGAGCATAACCTTTAGACCGTTCGCACGAAACGCTTCGGTATACTCCTTTACTACATCGCGCTTCAACGGACTATTCATTACATTATAGTCTGTTGTTTTTGTATTCCATATAGCAAACCCGCTGTGATGCTTGGTAGTGAGACAACCGTACGACATGTTAGCCGATCTGGCAGCTTTGGCCCACTGATCGCAGTTTAGTTTGGTCGGGTTGAAAATGGCAGGCGATGCATCGGGGTCCGCCCAGTCATGATCCATATAGGTTGGTATATTGAAATGAATGAACATACCAAACCGCAGGTCTACAAACTCCTGCTGAAGCTGTGCCAGTGACTTGTTCTGACCGGTGGCTTTCTGCGCTATGGTTATAGAATGCGAGAGTATAAACAGCACCGATATATATACCGGCAGCGATACCCGAATGCGTATGTTATTCATGGTGGATTAAAAGTTTGAAGCGTTGATCGGTCAAATTAAGAATAGCAGTCTTAATCTGAAAGTTAATTCTTCTGTGTGCCCGTGTGTTATGGGAATATCTCGGACAGCTTGGCATTCAGCGCTTCACCACGAAGGTCGCGTGCTATAATTTTTCCATCCGGACTGATCAGAAAATTAGCCGGTATAGCACGCACACCGTATTGTATAGCTGCTGTGTTGTGCCAGCCTTTCAGATCAGAAACCTGTGTCCACGGAAGGTTATCTTTTTCCAGTGCTTTCTTCCAGCGGTCTTCCTTATCATCCAGTGATACACCGAGTATATTAAAACCTTTGTCTTTAAACTTGGCGTATTGCTCGCGCAGGTTTGGATTCTCGGCACGGCACGGTCCGCACCAGCTCGCCCAGAACTCCAGCAACACATATTTACCTTTATAAGACGAAAGCTTCACGGCATTACCCTGAGCATCGTTCATGGTAAAATCTACAAATGGTTTACCCACCTGGGTTACATCCAGATTTTTAATATGCACTTCAACTTCTTTCGCCTTGTCGGTTGTCTTCAACTCACTTGAAATGGCGGCATACAGCTCGGTTGCTTCTTTATAGTTGGATTCGTTGGTCCAGTATAGCAACTCGCCAAGCGCTGCATAGCTTTTCGGGAAATCAATAATAAATTGTTTGCGTATAGCACTCTCGCCGCGGTATAGCTTTTCGAACTCTGCCATGAGTTTGTCCGCCTCTGCATTTTTTCCTTCTTTACGAACAGCTTCTGCTTTTTCATAGATCGCCATGGCTGTGGCGCGATGCTCAGCGATGCGTTTCTCCAGTACACTATATTCATCCTGCACAGGCGAGCCGGTAATAACGATCTTATCCGGAGCCTCTACACTGCCGGTAAATTTCATATCCTTGTTCTCCACATAGAATACTTTTTGAAAGCGAACTTCTTTTGAAAAGATGATGCTCATGGAAGGCTCGTGTACTTTACCTTTAAATGAAAAGGTACCATCCTTTACCAGTATCGAATCGCGATGCTCTACGCCTTTATAGGAGTGATACATGAAAAGATAGGAAGGCTTGAGCCCTTCAAGCTTACCGGTTATTACAAAGCCCCGCTCTTGCGCACACACAAGATCCAGACAAAGAAAGGAAGCGACCAGCGCCAGGATTATTGATTTCATTTTTTTTGAATTACATGAATGAATGAAAAATTACTTTTTGAGAAGTGTATAGATGGCACTTACGGGAATTGCTTCGCGCGAAACCATTTGCAAATGCTGCGCAGTATTATACAGTGATCGCGTAGCGGATACAATGCCGATAACATTTCCCTTATCATCAAACACCGGCCCACCGCTTGAGCCTTGTGAAAAATCTGCAGTCACCGACATCTTGTCTCCGCCTTCACGCTTATATAGTCTTGAAACCGTGCCTGTGGTAAAGGAGTAATACATGTTATGCGGATGGCCGATCACATTGGCATCATCACCTGCACGCGCGGCAGTTGCCAGGGATAATGCATGCATCTTTTTACCGTTTGTGTTAATGCGGAAGATCGCTACATCATCTTGCAAACTTGCTGCGAGCACTTCAGTGATCGGGTATACATTTCCCTGTATATCCATCACAACCACAGTAATGTCTGTAGCCTCATCGGTAGCCTGACCGCGAAATATATGATAGCTTGTTACAGCCAGTCCACTCTCATCAATTACAAAACCCGTGGCTGCACGCAGGTGATCATTCGGACAATGTGAACATTTATACAACGTACCCACTACCAGCACACCGCTCTTGTTCTTAGCATAGAGTTCAGCATCCGTCATACTTTTACCAGATGGTTTTATCAGTGTAGCGCTGCATTGCGTATTGGAAAGCTGTGACGCCAGTTTAGACATCGGCACGATCTGCTGGTTATCGATCAGCTTGCGTCCTTCTGTCTCTAAGCGATTATAGATCACCTCATCTTCGATAATGCCTTCTGTAAAAGCGTATTGATTTTGTGCCTGCACACCATAACCGCACAGCATTACAGCAAGAGCACATCGGTATACTAAATTTCTGATTTGTCTTCTCACAAGATGTTCTTTAAGATTTCTGTCAACGTTTAGTATGTAGCCTAACTTCAATGTATCCCTAAGGAGTGAATAGTATATTTTTTTATGAGCTGTATTAACAACTATTCCGGGCTACTTCTTACAGCAGACCCGGAATAGATTGCATTTATACTTTATCGTCTGATCACAACATCAACAGGCTTTCCAGGTATACCATCATAGCGGGTGATCACGTTTCCGTTTTTACCAGTGCTCACATCGAGGTAATACAAGTTGCCTTCTGTTCCGGTAACCAATGTGTCGCCAGAGGTGGTGAGTTTTACGAGCGAGACATCGCGGCCTTCAAAGTTGGCTTCGAGCGGCACCAGCTCTTCATTCACAGGGTTATAGCGGTATACTTTGTCGCCGGAGGAGAAATATATAACCTGCAGCAGCGAGCCTGCCCACTTGGTATTGGCCTTTACGAGGTCGCTCCCTTTAAATGCACGCCTGTAATTCGGGAAGAACGTATCGGGAGAGTTAAAGAAATTATACTCGTATATCTTCCCGGTATTGTCCTTCAGGTACGCCATGCTCGAAGCACTGTTCAGGTATAACATGTGCACGAGCTCGAGGCCCACGTTGGTTGGGTCGAAACCTGTACCGATGGGTATCACGGTATAGTCTGTTCCAAAGTAAACACCATCGTTGGTAAAGCGGACAAATCTCTTGTTGCTTGTATCATACCCGATATAGTATTGGAACTCCACAAATATAAAGCTCGGTGAAAGCGTATAGTCGCCGGCCGATGCATTACCATATTTACCATACGCGCTTCCGGAAGGATCGCTGTTGGTAGAGCCTCTGTAGAATTTACCATTGATCACACCTGACGTAACACCGGATATACCCGTACGAAGACTACCGATGGAAATCGATGCAGGCTTGTCATAAAAATTCTCACTGATATAGGATGACCGTATAAATGTATTAACGTCCACAATGATACCGGGATCTTCACCTTCACCAAACAACAACCAGAAATTTTTCAGGTTCGCGTTACCGGGTTGCCAGCCGCGGTTCACCGGTAGTATTTGCAGCGGTTTACCTGGAAGTTTGTCGCCATTTATAGTTTGATACAAGCCGGTTAACAAAGTATTGTCAGGCTTGATGAATGAAATCTCTGAACCACTGGCATCTTCGGTAAGTATAACAGTGCCCTTGGTAAATTCCGTTTTACCTTCTACCTGGAACGGATAGTAATACTTCATTCCGTTGGTATTATCAGTAATGGTGAACAAACCGTTATATATACCGGGACTCAGGGTGAAGACTTCTTCCAGCACCGGACCATTGTATATAATTTCAAAGGGTGGGTACGGAAATGCAATCTTCCATTGATACGAAAGTTCATCCGTGCCAACCAGGCTGTGTTTTATACCGGGTTTGATTGAAAGTATATCTCCGATAAAGGCCGTATAGATCGTATCTTCCAGCAAGGTAACAACCGGTTCTTCCGGTGGTGTATAATCATAGTTACCCAGATCTTTATAGCAGGCCGTTGCCAGCAGCAAAACGGCCAGCACACTGCACAGTATTGATATCTTTATTTTCATAGCTTCCAGGAAAGGTTAGTTGATGATGACGCGTTCGTCATATTCATCGATGAAATAATATTTACCATCCGCAGCGAACTTCGACAGGGTATACCGTATATCCGGCAAATCGGCCCTATAGAAATCATATATACCTTCGCTTTTCTCTTCGAGCACGTAATCCGGATTTTGCTCTACCCATACAAATGGTTCACGCAGAAAACGCCTCAGCTTGTCTATGAGAAACAGGTTATACGGTATGAGGTGATTGTTACCTTCGTAGGAAGATATAAGGTCTATATTCCCAACTGCGATGAGATACAACGCGTGCTTGGTGCGCGTATAGTCTCGTAATTCTCCGGTCCACATCTGCCACCAGACTGGCATCTCCAACCGGTTTGAAAACACAACTTTGGCAGTGATGAGATCCGGCAGGTTGATACCTAAATCCTCCGTGGGTGTAAGCACCATCGTAACAGCAACACTTCGGTTTTCAAGTTCGGGAT
This sequence comes from uncultured Chitinophaga sp., assembly GCA_966211525.1. Taxonomy (GTDB): domain Bacteria; phylum Bacteroidota; class Bacteroidia; order Cytophagales; family Cyclobacteriaceae; genus Ohtaekwangia. The sequence continues at coordinate 4,940 of CBIHOZ010000176.1, forward strand.
CTTCGTTATAGAGAATGAACGGAACCTGCGCCACACCGGAATCGGCCGGTATAGTATAAAAAGACTGAAGCGGTTCGTAATGTAAACCTGCCTGCGCTGTTGTGCGTTTGGCATCGTTCACCACGGCAACAGTGAATTGACGCGCCTCGGGAATTCTTCTCCCCGAAATTCGCACCGGCAAATAAACGGTATCTACCTTCACCCCGGGTGTAAAGGCAAATGTATAGAGTATACTATCGCGCTGTTTTGTGGCAGGATCGAAGTCAAAGTAAATATTATCGCTGCCGGTATATACATTGGCATGATCTTCTGCGCAGCCTGCACAAACTGCGGCTGCTATCCATGCAAAGAGTATTGTTCGTTTCATGATTGTAAGCATTTACAGTTTGTTGTTACTCACGCTGGCCAAAGGCAATTTCATCGTTCGGCATAGGGACCACAAAAAGCTGGTTGCTGGCCGGTATCGACACACCACCCATACCGATAATGTTCCGGTTAAGGCGTTTATACAGATAGAAGATTTGTCCTTCGGCAAAGAATTCTTTCCGTGCTTCCTTGAGTAGTTCAGTAATGAAAACATCGTACGATGTCTCACTGTGTATCTCCTGGCCAATGCCGCGGTTGTAGCGAACCTTGTTGAAGTAGTTCCAGGCGGCTTCCGGATCGGTAACAAACGTAGCTTCTGCAGCGATATAGTATATTTCACTGAGACGCAACGCGGGGGCTACCAGCGGATGGCGGTTGTTCAGCTCACGTTTATACTTGCGCACATAGAGCGCTGATGATCCTCCGGAAGACGTTTCGCGCAGCCATTGCTTGAAGCGATAATCGTTACCACCAACACTGCCGCTTTCAAATATAGCACCACCTTCCGGCACGGTGCAGTGAAGGCGGCTTCTGTCTTCACGAAAACGATCGCCTACATCATCGCTGCGCTTCGCTATATCCCATGCAAACAACAGCTCCTTATACATCACGCGATCTTTTTCTTCTTCCTTATCGGCATTGAAATCTTCCTTCTTCGTCCACGGGAACTTGTTGGAGTTTATAACTTCCAGCGCCTGCTCAAGTGCTTTTGGTTTGTCGTTCTTCGCCATATATACCCGTGCGAGTTCACCGCACACTGCATAATAATTCATGCGGTGTCTGCGGTTGTGCAGAAAGATGCGCCCTTCCTCCTCGGTGTCCGTATTATCTCCGGGATAACCAACGATATAGGCTTCTGTTCGGATCGGATCGGTATCACGCAGCAATTGCTTTGCTTCGAGTAAATCGGCAATCGCCTTGTCCAATACTTCGGTGCCGGTGTTTTGTGCCGTTACATTTTTGCCATAGGTTGTTATATAGGGAATTACTTTAGCTTCCGGGTCTACACTATAGGCTGGTGCGAACATGCGGTATAGATCGAAATGCAGATATGCCCGCAGGGCAAGTGCCTCCCCTTTTATCAGCAGGTAATCACTCTCGTAGTTAAACAGGTTTTTCTTCGCATCTATATTCTCCAGCAACAAATTGCAATTTGCTATAGCATTGTAGAGCGCGAGCCACATGGCATCCTTACGGTTAATAAAGTATTGATCGCCATAGTTGAAACTCTTCGTTTGCTCATAATAATATTTAGCCGGGTCGAACGTGTCGCCAAAATCTATAGCATCGTAATTCTGCGCGAGTACATCCGGGAAACCGAACGTTACTTCATTTCCATAGCTATCGGCCTGGCCACAGCGTACATATATACCGATGAGTGCTTCCATGAAACCTTCCTGTGTACTGAAGAGTACATCTTTATCAACCTGCGATTTCGGTTGTACTTCCAGGAAGTCGGAGCAGGATGTTACCAATGCAACCATCACCGTCCATAGTAGTATTTTCTTTGTCATGGTAAATCAGAATCGGGATTGAATAGTAAAAGTCACGGTGCGTGCGAATGGATAATCTGTACCGCGCTCCATCTTGATGGATGACTTTCGCCACAGATCGTTCGCTGTAACGGAGAAGCGCAGTGTACGCATGTGCCACTTATTGACTATAGCACCGGGCACTTCGTACGAAAGATTTACCGTGCGCAGCTCCACTGTATTTTCCTGCTGTACAAATCGTGATGAAGCACGCGTCTGTTCCCAGTCGGTAATGTCTTTATACATTGCATGATCACCCGGTTGTTTCCAGCGATCGTTCAACACGCGCACGTCAACATTATAGTGAGGGTCTGCATTCTCTACACGATCGATCAACGTCTGGTTGAACATGTCGCCACCAAACTTGGTAAAGAAGTAAAAGCTTACAATGAAATTACCGTAGCCTATATCGGTACCAAAGTTACCTTCCAGGTCAGGAGCAGAATTACCCACCGGCACAATGTCGCGCACGCTATAGTTATAGGTTAGTGATCCGTCTTTGCGTATAAATATTTCTTTTCCGTTCTCCGGATCTATACCACGCGATGGCACTGCATAGATGGTACTCAATGATTCGCCCTCGCGGTAACGAAGCAGCGGCACAGATTTATTATCTTTATCTTCCTGCTGCTTGTCAATCTCATCGTTATACTTCTTCAATGACTCCGATATCTTTTTGATGGTATTGATATTACGCGAGCCGTTTGCGAATATATCTACAAACCACTTGTTGCCGCGAAGTACACTGGCGCGCATGTTGAACTCGAAACCACGATTCTCCATCTGTCCTAAATTTGATTTATAGGACACAAAACCAAGGGACGGAGGAACAATGATGTCGGCTACCAGGTCGTCCGTTAACCGGTAGTAGTACCGTGGTGAAAAGTATATACGGTTCTGAAACAGGTTTGCTTCTATACCTATATCATAATTCTGTGTACGTTGCCAGCGCAGATCTTCATTACCATACGCTTTTACAACAGCACCTACACCACTCGAATACCAGTCCTGGTAATATTCATATGTCGTGCTCGCCAGGTATGAATCAAATGAAACCTCTCCGGTTAGCCCGGTGCTGGCACGCACTTTCAACTGGTTGACAATTTTTGATCCGGCCAGAAATTTTTCCTTATGCAGATTCCATCCTATACCGACTGACCAGAACGGTGCATATTTATTGTCAGAGCCAAACTTGGAAGAACCATCTACCCGCACCGATATATCGGCGAGGTATTTATCCGACCACGAATAGTTACCGCTGAGGAAATAGCCGAGTAATTTTTCCTGCGAGTACCAACCCACCGGGTGGTCATCGGCTTTATAGGCATTGGCAAAACCAACATTATCGAAACGATCATTCGCAAAACCAATAGCACGAAAACCGCTGAAGTCAGAACTATAGTCACGAATGTTTGTGCCCAGTGTAGCGCTTATATAATGTTTACTCACGCCTTTATGAAACGACAGCATCATGTTACCATCGTATGTCATTTCATCGTTGGTTTTATATTGATACTCGCCACGCTTCTTCAGATCATCGCCACTGGTCCAGGTAAAGTATTGATTGCTGAAAGGAGAAGCAAACATATCTTCACTGTTCAGTGTCTTATTCAAACTCAGTTGTCCGCGAAGGTCAAGGTAGTTGGTGATGTTCCATGATACAGAGAATGAATTGATGATCTGTGTATAGTCATTCTTGTTGAAGCCGTTGAGGGTTGCATTGTATGCCGGGTTCAACACGATCTCCGACACGATCGCGCTGTTTCCTTCTTTACCCGGTTCTGTCTCGCGTCTCCTCCAGGAGTCTATCTCCTGCGTGATGTTTCCATTGGCATCGTGCTTGGGATAGTATGGATTCATACGCACATAATCCGAGAAGCTTCCATATTTGGATTCGTGTGCATTTACCTGCGCTACTGAAAGTGTATTGTTGAAATGGAATTTATTCAAGGTATACCCGAGCATTACATCCAGGCCAACGCGATTTCGCTCGGAACCTTTCATGACACCTTTCATGGTTTGATAGCGGGCCGTAACGTTATATAGCAATACATCTGATCCGCCTTCTACACCGAGTGAAGCCTGATGTCCAATGGAAGTCTCAACCGGTTCGGACAGCCAATAGGAGTTTACACCACTCACTACATTTCTTTTGCGCATATAATAACGCTGATCGTGCTCATCCTGCGTATAGGTATTGTTATACTCGCGCCGGGCATCGTATACTCCGGCAAGCAGTTCATAGTCGAGCTTTTGCTCTGCATTCAGCACATCGTATACCGACAGGTCGGGGTTGTTGGTGGTCAGTTCATAGTTAAATGAAAACTGTAATTTGCCTTCTTCCGGTTTCTTCAAGGTAATGATCACAACTCCGTTCGCTGCGCGCGATCCATATATAGCGGTTGCGGCAGCATCTTTCAGAATGGTAATGGAAGCAACGCGATTGATATCGAGGTCATATATACTTTGAATGCCCACTTCAAAACCATTGAGTATAAAGGTAGGGTTGTTCGGGTTGTTCAGGTTTCTGCGGCTTACAAGATTGTCGTTGCTTGATGTCGCGGTGTTTGTAGAAGGCAGCCCGGTTTCACCACGCACCGTTATGTCTGGTAGTTTGTTGGGATCGGAACCAAACTGGTTATCCACTTCTACCCGAAATGACGGATCGAAGGCTTGTATACTTTTGAACAGGTTGATCGGGTTCACTTTCTTCAGGTCTTCACCACTCACGGTAATGGCTGTACCTGTAAAACTTTCTTTTCGTATTTCGGTATAGCCGTTGATAACAACTTCATTGAGTGCTTTCATATCTTCCACGAGTTTCACCACGATGTCGGTCTGACTCCCGATGGCAACTTCCTGCGGCTGATATCCTACAAATGAAAATATGAGACTTCCCTCCTTGTGTTCATCGGGAAGCGAGAGCACAAACGAGCCGTCACGGTCAGTCGTGGTGCCGATGGTGGTGCCTTTGAGTATAACATTTACTCCGGGCATACCTTCACCACGCGGGTCTGTAACTTTACCTTTTACTGTAAACGATACCCATCGCTCGGCATTGCCACCGGTTGGTGTTGGCCTGTCTTTTACACCTGCATCTTTATCACCGGCATAGAGTAACACCTGGCCGTTAACCACCTTGAATTGTATTTCAAGTTTATGCAGTAAATCTGCGAGTACTTTTTCGAGTGTCTCATTTTCTGCATGTAATGATGTCTTCTGATTGACCGGTACAGCGGTGGAACTGTATACGAATTTTACTCCGGTCTTCTCGTGAATGATATTCAGAATTTCACGGACCTCTGTTTCATTTGCAGAAAGTGAAATTTTCTTCTCGAGCATTTGTGCAGCCAACGGGTTAACTGCGGAAACACCGAGTATACATGCTGTTACCCATAGCACAATAACGGTCCGCATTGTTGTTTTCATAGAAACAACAAGTCGCTGTTTATTCATACCTTTAAAAGTTTTGTATTGAGAATTCGAAACAAAACACTACCCGCGGGTAGCCGAAGCTGGCCCTGCTCCTACATGGTCAGCGTTCACTTTTAAATCAGGTATCCTGGTAAAAATTCTTCTGCATAGTGATTGGGTTTAGGTTCAAAGTATAGGTGGTATCAGGGTATACAGTCTCCACCGGAGATCTGTATAGTTGTATCTTGTATAGTATAGGTTGCACCGACCGAACGACACACGAGTTCCAGCATGGCATAGAGATCCTGCCCGCGCAGGTCTCCGGTAAATTTGCATGTAGTGGATGTGCCTGTGTTTTCCGTTTGTATCGAAATGCCGTAGGTATACTCCAGGGCTTTCAATACATCGGTCATCGGTGCTTCTTTAAAGTCAAGTATATAGCGTGCTGCGGGTACTGCATCTTCCGGTTTTACTTCCACCGGTTTTTCTACGAGGCCAACCGTGAGTATACCGGTTGCCTGCTTATATATAGCGCGGTGGTTCGGTGTCAATGTTACAGATTGGGCCTTACTGAATATAGCCGGCAGCAATCGTTTATTACTCTCATTTTGCGTTACAATTACTTTACCGGTGAGCACTGCTACTTCACTTTCGGCACCGTGTCCTGTTTTTATCACGAAGCTCGTACCAACAACCCGTGTTACTATATCGTTGCTGAATACGAGGAAAGGTCTTGCCTTATCTTTCGTTACCTCAAAAAATGCCTCACCGGTCAAAACAACTTCGCGTGAAGCCGGTGTAAACTCGGATGGATAGGACAGTGTTGCCCCGGGCTGCAATACAACGGTACTGCTATCCGGCAGCAATAGGGTAACAGGTTCCTTACCGGAATTTTCTTTCCAGATAACGGATACTTTGCTTTCAGATATGAATGCGGGAGTTTCGGATGGTAATGTAATGATATAGCCTGCTACAGCAAGTATACCCACGAGCGATGCTGCCCATGCAACGGTTGTCCAGATCCGGCGGACTTTCTTTTGGGCTGCAGCTCTACGTTCTGTGATCTTTTCTTCAATAACAGCCCACTGTCGGCTGTCGATAGCCGATAACTCTGCTTCACTGAGGTCTGGCAATTCATGGTCGTCCAGAATGCCATACCATTGTTCAACGATACGCTTTTCTTCTTCGGTACAGGTACCTTGCTGATAGCGTTCCAGCAAACTATAGAAAGCTTCTTTGCTCATGCAACGGTTTAGGTTGGTGTAACCTATATGTAGCGAAGCATGAGACAATCCCTAAACGATCATCCGAAAATTTTTAACATTTTTTTAACAGCTTGCAGAATGGGCAAACGGACGTTCTGTTGTACCTACAGATCTACCCAGTGAGAGATTAATAAAAGTGTGATGAGATAATCTTTCAGATATACTTTCATCCACTTGAGCGATTGCGTGATGTGATACTCCACTGCCTTCTCGGATATATTTAAGTCGCGCGAGATTTCCTTTACCGAACGGTTTTCAAAGCGGCTAAGCTTAAATACCTGTTGTGTTTTTTGAGGCAACAACGATACACCTTTTTCAATGGCATCGGTAAGATCGGCCTGGAGTGTCATCTGCTCAGTAGTAGACACAGAAGATTGGCCTGTGATGTGTATATGTTTGATATACTTCTCGTGTACAATCTGCGATTTATAGTAGTTGATAACACTATATTTCACGGCCCCCAGCAACCAGGGCTGCAAATTGAGAATGGTAATCTCCTTGCGTTTTTCCCAGATGCCCAGAAACAAGTTCTGCGTAAGCTCTTCCGCTGTTTCGCGACTCTTTACTTTTCGATAGGCCACCAGAAAGACTTCACGCCAATACCGATTATATACTTCGCGAAAAGCAGCTTCGTCCTCGTGTTGCTTCACAAGGGTTAGGAGCTCTTCATCCGGTAATAACGTGTAGTTCATCTGCGTAACACTGCCTTTAAAGTTATAGAAAAAAGATCCAGATGAAAAAAATATTTTTTGAGACAGTGCTTTCGTGCAGTACCGTGTAAACGTTTCCAACGCGGTATGCATCCATAAAAATTAGCGACAACGATTACGGGAAAGAAAAATTTTTTAATCCTGGACAACGGCTTTCATGGAACGGGACAAGAGTTCGCGGACTTCTTCTTCCTTTACAGAGGGCAGCGAGTGGTATATAGTTCGCACCGAGTCAAAGCCCGACACCGTACGGAGAAACACAACATCATCTGCCTCTTCCTTCACTACACGCAGTGCTGAGAATGCAACGGCCGGAACAGCAACGACCAGGTTACGCGGATTCTGTTTGCGTACACTTCGCAGGCATGCCAGCAATGCGTCACTCTCCTGCAACATGTCATCAACAACAATCACAGTCTTCGCGGCAAACTCCGGACGAGGTTTGTTTGCGTAGTAAAAATTAAATTCACGTTCTATACCGATGCGCGACATCAGTACCTGGTGGTAAATATAGTCTTGTGGTATATCATGTATATCTTCGTGAATCAACACATCATCTATACTTACCGATCCGATCGTTTGCAGGTTGTTAGCAGGATGTTTGATCTTCCGGCAAGGTACTACAGCAAAAGAAATATGAAGCGCACACGCAACATGATACGCTACAACGGCCCCGCCATGCGCAATACCCACTACCAATGCATCTGTATTTTTATGTACCGCCAGTTTTTTACTGAGCAGGTAGCCCGCTTGCTCGCGGTCTTGTATAGTAGTTACTTCCTCTCGTACCATCGCCTGTGTTGTTAGTATACTAAGTTACGGCTTTACCACGCGCTATATATCCTTCTGCCTGCATTTATTTGCTTGCTTAAACATGCATGTTAGTGGCTACACAGAAGTTCATGCATGCAACACATTCAGAAGCATGGAATCGCAAAGAAAATTTTTATTACTGAATAAGTGTATAAAAAATTATTCTACACTAATAACTTCTCGAGGTAATCGCCGAGAAAGTATGCGGCCATCGCAGCAGCTGCACCGAGCAGTAATGTTTCCATTATACTTCGCAGCAGTCCTATTTGCGTAACATACGTTTTGATATAGCCGATGAGTATAAAAGCAAACGCAGTTACGAGGGACGAGAGTATAAACGGATCAATCGCATACTCGCCGGCATATGCCAGTATATAGGCCGTTAACGGAATAGCACCTGCAATAATAAAAGCGAGCAACGTTGAGAGTCCTGCCTTCAACGGTGATTTCTTTTCTTCCGACAATCCGAGTTCATCCTTCATCATCGTGTCGAGCCATACTTTTTTGTTCGCGGTAATGCGGTTCACTACCATCTCCAGTTCTTTTCCTTCAAAACCTTTTTGCTTGTAGATCAACTCAATCTCCCTGCGTTCGTCTTCCGGCATATTTTCAATCTCCCATTCTTCTATGCGTAAGTGTTTCTGGTAATTATCGCGTTCCGATTTATTGGACAGGTAACTTCCAATCGACATAGAAAGTCCATCGGCAAACAAGTTAGCCATACCGAGAATGAGTATAATGTTGATTTGAAGTTCGGCACCGGCTGCCCCCGCCACCACGGCAAAGGTTGTTACGATACCATCGATCGATCCGTATACAACTTCCGGCAGATACGTTTCAAAACGTTCCATCCAGCTGTTACGGGTCTGTTTGGAATCATTGAGTTCGATTTCCATCGTGAGGTATATTCGTTTAACCAAATATAGAAATGATAACGCAGCCGGGCACTGTTAAAAGTCAGTGTTGATCTAAACATATCATGCCAAACGTTATCTAACACTCAGCCTTCCGCTGGCAACAGCGCGGCTGTTGCGAAAGATACGATAGAGATAGAGGCCGTGGTTTATATCGGAGATATCAAAACGAAAGAGTGGATTATACAGACCTTGTGTCTTAACAATGCGACCCGTTGTATCGTAAAACACCATGGTGAGATTGTCGCCATCCGTGAGTACTTCCAATTGTTGTGCTGACGCATGTACAGGATTCGGATAAACAATATACGTGTGATCATCGCCATAATAGAGAGTAGCCGTATCAGAGTAAACGATGTTTCCGTTTTGCAGTGTAATCGCAGCGCGGTATCGTGATACACCTCCCTGCAAGGCTTCATCAATATACTCATACAAAAAATTAGTATCAGCGCCTGCCTGATGCAGCGGTACAAATATACCCTGCTGGTATTTTTCAAAAGTTACATGATCAACCGTATACAACGTACTCAGCGTTAATGATAGCTGTGCCCGGTTATCCGTTGTAAGCGTGGCTATAAAATTACGATAGTAACAATGTACACCCTGGTCGCCATAATGGTATTCCTCACTGAGTAACACTGGTCTGTCTTCAACA
>CBIHOZ010000177.1:0-14417 GCA_966211525.1 uncultured Chitinophaga sp.
GAGCTGTTGATGAGGATTGAACTCACGACCTCTTCCTTACCAAGGAAGTGCTCTACCACTGAGCTACAACAGCTTAGTAGCCGTTATACATTACCCGTTATTCATTAACCGTACATTTTACGACTAACGGATAACGATTAACGGATAACGGCTCAAATGAGAGCGGGAGACGAGGCTCGAACCCGCGACCTATAGCTTGGAAGGCTATCGCTCTACCAACTGAGCTACTCCCGCGTTTCGTTGCAAAATAAATTATGACCTCACCTTTGATATACTCTCGGGCTAGTCATACTATATATCTGCAATTAATTGTGGGGGAAATAGGATTCGAACCTATGAAGTCATAAGACAACAGATTTACAGTCTGTCCCAGTTGGCCGCTTTGGTATTCCCCCTAAAATATTTTCATCTTCCTCTACAAATCTGCGCGAGATCTGTAAGTGAAAACTAGAGTTTCAATATTTCTTAGAACAAAACCTGTTTTATGTGCTGTTTTGGTCAGCTCTTCAAAAACAGGAGTGCAAAATTATACGCTTTTCTACTTTTTCAAAACTTCTGTGGAGAAAATCGAAAATTCTTTCAATTAATATTTTCGGTCGACATCAGATTTACATCGCAATGATCTCCATGATCACTCCGTCTCCGAATTCTTTTCGGAACATTTCCAGTACTTGTGCTTTATGTAATGAAAAGTCGTGGCGCATGGTAGGCGAATCAAACTCAACAAATAATACTTTATTCTTTATAAAGAGTTTGCGCGTACGTTTAGCGATGGGCTTGCCAACGATCCGTTCCCATGACTGAATCAGATTGGCTTCATCAAATCTGGACGTAAGCTGATAAGAATTGAGCAGGTCGCGGATTGCCTGACCAACGGATTGTGCATCGCCTCCTCTATACTTTTTCATAACACAAATATACTAATTGCGCCCTGCTATAAATTTACTGTTGTTGAATTGTTCCCCCCTCTACTTTAAAGAGAGCAGCAGATACTTCGATCGATCTTAATAATTCTCCCGTGCGGTCGGGTCGTGCATCTGTAATAAAGAGTTGCCCCAGATCATTTTTCACAAGCGTTAACAATCTTGCTATTCTGAAATCATCGAGTTTGTCAAAGATATCGTCCAGCAGAAGAATTGGCTTGAAGCCTTTCATCTTTTCAATGATCTCGAACTGAGCTAGTTTCAGTGCAATTACAAATGACTTTTGTTGCCCCTGTGATCCCAGTCTTTTCAAATCACCATCACCTAGTGTAAAGACATAGTCATCACGATGTATACCAAAAGATGTGCGTTGCAGGGCGAGATCTTTCTGGCGATTCTTTAGTAAACCTTCCTCAAAACTTTTTTCTTTCAATTCAGAGTCATACGTCAAATCTGTCGCCTCGGCATCATCCACTATAAATTTGTAATACTTTCTGAACACCGGGAGAAACTCTTCCGCGAAAGCGACACGCTGCTGAAAAATTTGTTGACCTAAACGAATCAGGATGCGATCGTACGATTCAAGTGCGAGCCAATCGGGGTTGCCTCTCTCCTGGAACATCCGCAGTAAACTATTTCTTTGTTTCAATGCCTGGTTATACTGCATGAGCGCTTCCAGGTATTTTTTATCCAACTGAGAGATGATGCTGTCAAAAAATTTTCTTCGCGACTCACTGCTTTCGCGAACCAGATCTACATCATCCGGAGCAATCAAAATCACCGGGTATTTTCCGATGTGATCGCTCAGCTTTGGATATTCTGAACCCTCTTCGCGAAAAACTTTTTTTGAACCGGTCTGTACGGAACTCAACAACTCATAAGATTTATCCTCTTTAAAGAACTTTCCCTTCACCATAAAATAATTCTGACCCGACAAAACACACTGAGTATCAGAAGAAGCGAAGGCACTTTTAGTAAAAGAGAGAGAATAAATTGCATCGAGTAAATTGGTCTTACCACTACCATTTTTACCCACCAAAACGTTAACTGCAGGCGAAAAACGAAGATTTGCTTCTACGTAGTTTTTAAAATTCAGCAAATGAAGTTCGTGGAGGTACATGAGGATTTGCCTTGAAAGTTTGGCTAATGTTCGTTGGGGGGTTATTTTCGCAGCTCGGATCAAAAATAGGGATATGCCTGCTACAACAAAAGCCAAGAATGAGCCCGCGGTGGCGAAGAAGAGTGATTCAACTGAATTCTCAAAGGAAACGTACCTCTATTGGTACGAAAGCATGCAGCTGATGCGGAAGTTCGAAGAGAAAGCCGGTCAGCTCTACGGTATGCAGAAAATCAAAGGATTTTGTCATTTATATATAGGGCAGGAAGCTTGTGCTTCGGGTACAGTTTCGGCTCTGCAAAAAGGCGATAAATATATAACTGCTTACCGCGACCACGGTCATCCATTAGCACTAGGAACAGATCCGAAAGCGATCATGGCTGAACTGTATGGTAAAGAGACCGGAACCACGAAGGGTAAAGGTGGCTCGATGCACATTTTTGACAAGGAACATAACTTCATGGGTGGCCACGGTATTGTTGGTGCTCAGGTTCCACTGGGTGCAGGTATCGCTTTCGCGGAAAAATATAATAAGACTGGCAACCTGTGTATCTGCTATATGGGTGATGGAGCTGTTCGTCAAGGAGCTTTCCACGAAGCACTGAACCTGGCGATGCTTTGGAAGTTACCGGTGATTTTTGTGATTGAAAACAACGGATACGCTATGGGTACATCTGTACAACGTACCTCTAACGTGCACGAACTTTATACTTTGGGTGAAGCATACGATATGCCTTCTGAACCTGTTGACGGCATGAGATGCGAAGACGTACACCGTGCTGTTGCCCGCGCTGCTGAAAGAGCACGTGCCGGTGAAGGACCTACGCTTCTGGAATTCAGAACGTATCGTTACAAAGGTCACTCGATGTCTGATCCTCAGAAATACAGAACGAAAGAAGAAGTTGAGCAGTACAAGCAACGCGATCCGGTAGAGATTACCCGCCAGACCATCCTGGATAAAAAATTTGCTACTGAAAAAGAGCTTGAGGCGATCGACAATAAAATAATGCAGCAAGTTGAAGAGAGCGTGAAGTTTGCAGAAGAATCTAATTTCCCAGATCCTTCTGAAGCACTTACCGATGTGTATGTGCAAACGGATTATCCATTTATTCTGGACTAATCTTGCTCAGCGTGAGCTGTTTGTTTAGTATGATCTAATTTGTAGTTTTGCGCCCTCCCGATTTATTCGGGAGGGCTTTTACTTATCATAACAATGGCTAAAAAAGAAGAACACAAGCACGAGTTGCTGGAAAATCCAGAGGCTATAAAACACAAACTGGAAGACGCCGAAAACTGGGTAGAGAGTAATCCTAAAACCATTATTGGTATTGCCCTCGTAATCCTTCTCATCGTTGCTGGATATTTTGGTTTCCAGTATTACAAAGGCACTCAGGATGATGCCGCTCAAAAAGAAATGTTCCAGGCTGTTTATTATTTTGAACAGGACAGTCTGAACCTTGCCCTGAATGGCGATGGTAACAACCTCGGGTTCTTAGCAATCATTGATGATTACGGAGTTTCTAATGCAGCCAATCTTTCAAACTACTATGTTGGTGTTATTTACCTGAAGCAAGGTAAATTTAACGTAGCACGTATGTACCTGGAAGATTTCAGCTCTGACGATCTGCTGGTTCAGGCACGTGCTTACAGCCTGATCGGTGATACCTATATGGAAGAAGAAAATTATGAAGACGCTGCCAAGTTCTATAACAAAGCGGCTAACTATAAACCAAACAAATACTTCTCTCCTGCTTACCTGATGAAAGAAGCTCTCGCATACGAGAAGCTGAATCAGAATGATAAGGCTAAAGAGGTATACGAAAAGATCATTACAGATTTTTGGGAATCAGCCGAATACCAGAATGCCCGCAAGTTCAAGGCAAAACTGGAAAGCAATTCATAGAAGATTTTATTTTAAATTTACAGGGATGGAGATAAACTCTATCCCTTTTTTGTTTTATGACAACATTGGAATTAAAGCGCGAACTACATGAGTTGATAGAGCAGGCCGATGAGCGCGTGATCCGTCTGGTATATGGCATGCTAAAAGCTGATCAGGAGATTCCGGACGATCATAAACAAATACTGGATGAACGTTTAAAGGAATACCATTCAAAACCCGATGAGGTTTTAACGTTGCAGGATATCAAAAAAAAGTATTCGCGTAAAGATGAGTCAGGTAGTATTTAGTAAAGGTGCAGACCTTGACATTGCAGAATCGATCGAGTGGTATAATAAACAGAAGACAGGATTAGGAGACATTTTCTTTAATCGATTAGTGGAAAAAATTGAGTCGATCGAAAAAAATCCACTGATGTATAGTATACGTTATCGAAATGTGCACTGCGCTATGCTCGATCAATTCCCATACTTAGTACATTATATAATTGATAACAGTAGAATTGTTATTATTGCTGTGTTACATACCAAACTAAATCCCAGACATTGGGAACAACGAATCGCTCAAAAATAAATTTATGGCCGGACCACTTAAATCAGGAAAAGTAAAAACCAACCTCAATTTCTCTAAAAAGAAAATTGCCATTGTTGTTGCCGAATGGAACTCCGAAATAACGGAAGCCCTATACTCTGGCGCAGTTGAAGCTCTTGTAAAGCATGGCTTCAAGAAACAGAACATTATTCGTAAAACTGTTCCCGGAACATTTGAGCTTACGCTCGGCTCATTATGGGCAGCAGAAGATAAATCCATCAGCGCAGTAATAAGCTTGGGCTGTGTTATACAAGGAGAAACTCCTCACTTCGACTATATATGCCAAGCGGTTGCTTATGGCATCACAGAAGTAAATATCAAAACAAAGAAGCCGGTGATCTTTGGCGTGCTTACTACATTGAACAAACAACAGTCAATGGATCGTGCTGGAGGTAAATATGGCAACAAAGGTGAAGAGGCTGCTTTGACGGCTATATCGATGTTGAGTTTTTAAAGTATATATATAATAAAGCCGGTTGTACCGGCTTTATTTGTTTTAAAATTTAACAACTATAGCATTTTACATCGGCTACAGCGAAAATCAAGAAATTACTTACACTTTTGCTTCATTAGTTCGCCTGCTTGCGTATCTCCGAGTAAGCTAGCCTTTTCAAAATCTATACAAGCACCTGCTTTATCGTTCAGGCTTAGCTTGGCTAATCCCAAAAACCTCCTTAGTTCACCAGCATTAGGATCAAGTTGTACGCATATCTCAAAGTCACTCTTTGCCGCTTTAAAGTTATTGACTCCAGCTTGTATAATCCCTCTATTGACATATGCACTTATATACTTCGGGTCTAATTCTATCGCCTTCGTATAGTCTGCTATCGCCTTTGTATAGTTCTTATTTATCTGATATAGGTATGCTCTGTTATTATAGGTTACGGCATCCTTTGGATCGAGATTGATTGCCATCGCGTACGCATCCACAGCAGCGTCATTGTTTCCCAACTGCATTTGGAGATATCCTATTTTCTTAAAGGAAAACGAATTGTTAGGATTCAACACCGAAATTTTAGTATATGCGTCAATTGCACCTCCCAGATTCTCTAATTGTTCTTTACAATCAGCAATTCGCATATAACAAATCTCAGCTCTTCGATTCCCCTTATCTCTCTCCAACCCCATTTTATAAAAACGTTGCGCCTCGACTTTACCTTCCTGCATTTCCAATAAAGCAGCAAAACCGAAGTATGCATCAGGAAATTCCGGATTCAAAAGCCACGCTTGATTGAACCTTTTCATCGCCGTTTTTAAATCATTATTGTAAAAATATCTCCAGCCTTGATCTACGTGAACATTCACAGCACTATCAATAGTTTTAAATTTCTGAAGACATTCCTTTTTAAAATCTTCGTCAATCTTTTTATAATCATCACTCTTCGGCACCTCTCCGTACATCGGTCTTGTGTTATCAACCTTCTGTCCATTTGAATTACATGCAACCAATGCCAGCAGAATTGTGACATATACGATCCGAGAATCTTTCAGGAGTTTTATCATATAAACGTATCTCATTACTTTCCAAATATAGCCTCAAAACAGAGGTGAAGCTAAGACGTCTTTGTTGTAAGACTTGTTTAAACAAAAAAGCCACCCCCAAAAACGAGGTGGCTTTTCTAATATATATTTGCTAAACTTTACGCTTAGAAATTCTTCACAATCTCTTGTGCAAACTCTGAGCACTTCAGTAAGGTAGCACCTTCCATCAGGCGGTGGAAATCGTATGTTACTTTCTTCGAAGATATAGCACCTTCCAGACCTTTGATGATCAGGTCAGCAGCTTCCTGCCAGCCCATATACTCAAGCATCATTACACCTGAAAGAATTACTGAGCCCGGATTTACTTTATCCTGACCAGCATATTTAGGCGCTGTACCGTGAGTAGCTTCAAATATAGCGTGACCTGTTTTGTAGTTGATGTTACCACCCGGAGCTATACCAATACCACCTACAATCGCTGCAAGTGCATCAGATATATAGTCACCGTTCAGGTTCAATGTAGCTGCTACTGAATACTCATCTGGTCTCAACAGAATCTGCTGTAAGAAGGCATCAGCAATAGCATCTTTAATGATCAGTTTGTGACCACCTTTTTCTATAACCTGCCAAGGTCCGCCATCCAGATCTTTTGCACCGAACTCAGCTTTCGCGAGAGCATATCCCCAGTCGCGGAAACCACCTTCGGTAAATTTCATGATGTTACCTTTGTGAACAAGCGTAACGCTTGGCTTCTTGTGTTGCAGTGCATACTCGATAGCCGAACGCACCAAACGCTCCGTACCTTCTTTTGATACCGGCTTAACACCGATAGCAGTTGTTTGCGGGAAGCGGATTTTCTTATATAGTTTCGCGTAGTTCTCTTCGAAGAACTTCAGGAATTTTTTATTCTCTTCAGAACCTTCCTGGAACTCGATACCTGCATATATATCTTCCGTGTTTTCACGGAAGATGATGGTATCTGTTTTGTGTGGCTCCTTCACCGGTGAAGGTACACCTTTGAACCAACGTACCGGGCGTACGCAGGCATACAGATCAAGCTCCTGGCGAAGTGCTACGTTCAATGAACGGATACCACCTCCTACCGGAGTTGTCAATGGACCTTTTATACCTACCAGATATTCTTTGAAAACGTTGAGCGTTTCATCTGGCAGCCAGTTACCAGTTTGATTGAAAGCTTTCTCCCCTGCCAATACTTCTTTCCAGTTGATCTTCTTCTTTCCACCGTAAGCTTTTTCAACTGCTTTATCAAATACTAACTTAGATGCAGGCCAAATGTCTACACCGGTTCCATCACCCTCGATGAACGGGATGGTTGGATTATCAGGCACATTAAGTTTACCGTTGCTGATGCTGATTTTCTGATCGCTCATTTTGCTAAAATGTTTTAAATGTTTTTGCGTTTTAGGTGTTTAATAAGAACACCGGCCCTTGATTTTGGGCGCGGAAAATTAAAAAATAAAGGTCATAAATGAAGACATTTTATAGTTCAATCGCTTAATCCTTAAAATATCTTATGAAATCGTTTGTTTTAGCTCTGTTCCTGCTTTTATCCATGTCAGCTTTCGACACGCGCCCGTTTCAACAGGTAACGGAAGAAGAACTTTGCCTCTCAACGGAAGAAATGAAGCTATACCGCCTCATTATGGAATATCGGAAGAGTAAAGGTCTCCCCAGCATTCCGCTTTCAGCAAAGCTCTCACATGTAGCCAAAGTGCATGCACATGATCTGGCCGACAACTATAAGTTTGATCCCGATAATAAATGCAACCCGCACAGCTGGTCTAAAAAAGGAAATTGGACATCCTGCTGCTATACAAGCGATCATAAACGCGCACAGTGTATGTGGGACAAGCCAAAGGAGATAGCCGGCTATCCAGGCTTTGGTTACGAAATAGCGTACTATAGCACAGCCGGTGCCACGGCCCAGGAAGGTCTTGACGGATGGAAGGTAAGTCCTGGGCACAACCCGCTCATCGTTAACCTCGATATCTGGAGCAAAGTAAAATGGAATGCTATAGGTGTTGCACTGTATAAAGAATACGGGTTGGTCTGGTTTGGTGAAGAGAAAGACGAAACCACTGTTAAAACTTGTAAGTAATAATCACATTAAACGTCTATCGTTCTGTCTTCTTTCGAGTCAAAACGACTGATTTATAGTATATTCAGAAGTATAATTATTGCCATTTTTTCAGAAAGGCATTGGTGGATTAGTATTTGATAACACGTGCCCCGAGGGATTACAATCATGAACTTCGAAAAATTTACTATAAAATCTCAAGAGGCTTTACAGAAGTCTGCGGAGATAGCCATGGGCAACCAGCAACAAGCTATCGAACCGGGACACGTATTGAAAGCTATTCTGGAGACAGACGAAAATGTATCGAGCTATCTCTTCAAGAAGCTTGGTATCAATCAAACTATACTTGACACTAAACTACAGGAAGTTGTTAATGGATATCCGCGTGTATCCGGGCAACAGCCGTATCTATCGTCTGCCACCAATACATTGTTGCAGAACGCTGACAAGGAACTGCGCGAATTCAAAGATGAATATGTAGCGATTGAACATCTGCTGTTAGCATTACTCGCGTCCAAAGACAAAGTATCTTCTATTATGAAAGATGCAGGCTTTGAACGTGCTGCATTGATCAAGGCTATAAAAGAACTTCGCGGTGGCTCAAAAGTCACTGACCAGAATGCTGAAGCAAAGTATAAATCGCTGGAGCGTTACTCTAAAAATCTGAACGACCTTGCGAAAGAAGGCAAGATCGATCCGGTGATTGGTCGCGATGAAGAGATCAGACGTGTGCTGCAAATTCTTTCACGCAGAACAAAAAACAATCCTATACTCTTAGGTGAACCTGGTGTTGGTAAGACAGCCATCGTTGAAGGTATGGCGCAACGTATCGTGGATGGTGACGTACCGGAAAATCTGAAAGATAAAATCCTGGTGTCTCTGGATATGGGATTGCTTGTAGCAGGCGCTAAATATAAAGGTGAGTTTGAAGAACGCTTAAAAGCTGTTATCAAAGAAGTAACAGACTCTAACGGACAAATTATACTCTTCATTGACGAGATCCACACCTTGATTGGTGCCGGTGGCGGAGGTGAAGGTGCTATGGATGCTGCTAATCTGTTGAAGCCTGCACTTGCCCGAGGAGAACTCCATGCTATAGGTGCCACCACGTTAAAAGAGTATCAGAAATATATAGAGAAAGACAAAGCGCTTGAACGCAGGTTCCAGTCTGTTATGGTAGATGAACCGTCTGTTGAAGACAGTATATCTATACTTCGTGGTATAAAAGATAAATATGAACTGCACCACGGTGTGCGTATTAAGGATGATGCCGTTATAGCATCCGTAGAGTTATCGAGTCGCTATATCAGTGATCGTTTCCTTCCGGACAAAGCTATCGACCTGATGGATGAAGCTGCATCCAAGTTGAGACTTGAGATGGACTCTCTGCCTGAAGAACTCGATGAGCTGAATCGTAAGATCATGCAACTTGAGATCGAGCGTGAAGCTATACGCAGAGAAAGAGATCGCGAGAAGGAGGCTATATTAAGCAAAGAGATCGCTGAACTCTCCGAACAACGAAATTCACTCAAAGCGAAATGGGAAAGTGAAAAAGAAGTTGTTCACGGCATACAGAAAGAAAAAGAGAATATAGATAAACTGAAGTTCGAAGCTGAACAGGCAGAGAAGGCTGGCGACTATGGAAAAGTTGCCGAGATACGCTACGGTAAAATTACCGAAGCCGAAAAACGTCTTAATGAATTTCAGTTGAAGATGAAAGAAATGCAAGGCGAAAAAACCTTGCTAAAAGAAGAAGTTGATAGTGAAGATATAGCAGAAGTTGTAGCCAAGTGGACCGGTATACCGGTCTCCAAAATGCTGCAAAGTGAACGTGATAAATTGCTAAACCTTGAAGAAGAACTGAGCAGACGTGTTGCAGGACAGGAAGAAGCAATACAGGCATTGAGTGATGCCGTTCGCAGAAGTCGTGCGGGCTTACAGGATCCGAAACGTCCTATAGGTTCATTTATCTTTATGGGTACAACCGGTGTTGGTAAAACTGAATTATCAAAAGCACTCGCGGAGTATCTCTTCAATGATGAGAATGCAATGGTGCGTATCGATATGAGTGAGTACCAGGAACGCCATAGTGTAAGTCGTTTGATTGGTGCGCCTCCCGGATATGTAGGATACGATGAGGGTGGGCAATTGACAGAATCGGTTCGCAGAAAACCATACTCTGTAATTCTGCTGGACGAGATTGAGAAAGCACATCCGGATGTCTTCAACATTTTATTACAAGTACTCGATGATGGCCGGTTAACAGATAACAAAGGTCGCGTTGCCAACTTCAAAAACACGATCATTATCATGACCACCAATATAGGTTCGCACATTATACAGGAGAACTTCGAAAAGATTACAGACGAGAATTACTTTGATATACTGGAGAACACGAAAGATGAAGTATTCGATTTGCTGAAGAAATCCGTTCGACCTGAATTTGTGAATCGCATAGACGAGATCATCATGTTCAGACCGCTGAGCAGAAAAGATGTTCGCAAGATCGTAGATATACAGGTTAACCTGGTGTGCAAGCGCCTGGATGAGTCTGGTATAAAACTGGAAATAACCGATGCCGCCCGCGAGCGCTTATCGAAACTGGGATTTGACCCACAATTCGGAGCACGTCCGCTGAAGCGTGTGTTCCAGCGCGAGATTCTGAACGAGTTATCGAAACAAATATTGGCAGGCAAGGTTCATAAGGATTCCATTATCCTGATAGACCTCCGTAACGACACGGAATTTACCTTCGAGAATATAGAAAACGCTGAACTCGTAAGCTAAAAAGTAAAGAGCCGCATACCGCGGCTCTTTTTCTTTGAATATAATTACTAATGGGCTATACAATATGAACCAAGTATACCCGTCTTATGTTATACAATCAGGTTTAAGGATTGGTAATCCCGATCTTCTCAATCGGGATGAAGTTGGTATGAGGGGTTTGGTTTAAGCCCCGGGGTGGTTCCCGGGGCTTTTCATTAGCTATTAAGGCTTAGCTATTAAGGCACCTGAAACGTTTTTACACTACGCTCCTCGTCCAGTGTTGTTTCATGATCGTCAGTACTAAGTGAATTAAGTTTAACGATTACCGATTGCTCATCAGACAAAGCCGCCTCGTTAAATTGTATATAAATAAACTTGCTTGTTTCACCAGGAGCAAAGGTAATTGCACCCGGTCCATTGGGGGTAACATCACTTACACCTGTTCCAACCAAACTGTAATTTACTTTAATAGATTCCGAAGACTCAGCAGAAAGAATCACTTCAAAAGAAATTACGCCTGTACTATTTACTTCTTGTGCAACTATATTTTTAATAGAAACAACCTTTGCATCATCATGTATTCTTATTCCGGCACCCAAAGCTTCTTCTTCATCAGTTAAAACAACTTCGTCTTCCAACGCTGCAGCAATAGAATTTAATGTAATTGACAATATCTTTTCGCCGGCCTCAGGTGATACATCTGCAATTAGCCTGATATATATAGCATAATCCTCTTCCTCTGAATCTGCGTCCAGTATCAACGGATTGGAAGAAACAAGTTCATAGTCTACGCCCTCGACTGCAGAACCTCCCAATGTATAAGAAACTGCAATCTCTTCAGCAACTACGTTATCAATAGTTAACGGAATCGCAATTTCGGAATCTTCAAACGATTCACTTACATCAACGGTGTCTCCAGACAATGACAGAACTTTACTAATAGCTTCCACTTCGACAGTTCCTGACCTATCGCTTTCAGATAATACGACTGAAAACTTACCCAGCTTTGTAAACGCTACGTCAAAAAATTCTCCCTTACCGGTTGCACTTGAGGCTCCATCTCCTGTCACCTCCCAATTCCAGGTGCGTTTATCATTAAGGGTAAACAACGGCGCTTCATAGGTATTGTGATCGCCTATATATACAGTAGTGGGACCATATATATTTAGTTCTTTGCTTCTGGTTACTGTTGGCTCGTCCTCGCACGCCGTTGAAATAGCGATAATGATAGTTAAAGCCAGAGATATAGTTCCATATTTATTAATTGACATTCTCATGATCTATAAATTTTATAACCTTAATTAACATATGCATCATTCTGCGCCAGGCTTGGATTAACAATTCTCTCCCGCTGCGGAATCGGGAATATCAAAAATGGGTTACTGAACTCCATGTCACCGATACTTCGTTCGGTTCTCTTCATATCATGTACTAGATGTCCTTCGAATGCTAGTTCTAATCTTCTCTGAAGAAGAATATCGTCCACAGTGACTGAAGCCACGGGCAAAAGTCCGGCTCGTTCTCGAATTACATTGATATCCGCGACTGGTGTACCTTGACCTAAACGCTGATCTGCCTCAGCTCTCGTCAAATACATTTCAGCTAATCGTACTATATTTACGTTTCCTGCTATATTATTCCACTTTGCAGTATACGCATCATCATAAAATAACTCTGCGCGCTCGTCATCCGATTCATACATAGCTAAGTGTGCAGGTTCGATCAGAATATCACCTCTTCCTCCAAAATCTGCTGATGCAAAAAAAGTATTGAGGTTATTTACACCATCTTGGGCTGTTACCTGAATTGCAAATACATCTTCTGATGTCGCATTTCCATTACTTGAGCGATCAGCAGCTGAAGTAGACGTCTTATTAAACGCATCAGAAAAATTAGCAGTCAGTGAGAATGCCCCTGAATTGATTACTTCGCTTGCGTAAGTACTTGCTTTTGCATAATCGGCTTGCATGAGATATACTCTTGACAGTATAGCAAATGCAGCATATTTTGTCGCAAAAAAACTATTCACTTCGGGCAACAAATTTCCGGCTTCCGTCAAATCATTAATTACCTGTGTATATATATCTGATACAGAACTTCTTTCCACAAGATCGGTAGCGTTATCAACTGTTGTAGGGGTGGTGATCAACGGCACACCGGGATTTTGTGATGGATTTCCGTCTGTCCATGCTCGCCCGTAAATACGTACAAGCTCAAAGTAAACCAGTCCGCGTATAAATTTAG
Organism: uncultured Chitinophaga sp.; assembly: GCA_966211525.1. Classification (GTDB taxonomy): domain Bacteria; phylum Bacteroidota; class Bacteroidia; order Cytophagales; family Cyclobacteriaceae; genus Ohtaekwangia. The sequence goes on from CBIHOZ010000177.1 coordinate 13,122, forward strand.
CTTCGCCCTCTACACGTTCTTTTCGATCGTCTGTTACTAAGCCTATATTAGCTAACACCGTATTACATATATTGATTGCTACATATGCATCCAGCCATGTCTGCCTCGCCTGGTCATTTGTAATCAGCATTTTCTTTGCAAAAATTTCACCCGGTGCAACAAAGGTTCCATCCCAGAAAATTTCACCGGCATCGCCAATGAGCTCTGCATCCCGCTGAATATTTCCACCCAGCACATCGCCATCACCAAGTGCATTGTAAGCTCCCACTAGTAAAGACTCAACATCTGCTGATGTTCTGATCGCTTTCTCGGCATCTACCGTATCATTTGGCTCAACCTCTAATTTATCATTGCAGCCAGGGATAACACATCCTATAGCAAACACTATAAATATTTTGATTAAGTTATTTCTCATGTTAAAGTTTTTTAAAGAGTGAACATTAAAAGCTTGCTGTCAATCCGAATGTGAGAGTCTTGGCCTGCGGTGCCGAGTAGAAATCAATTCCCTGATTGATGTTATTCGAACTCTGATCTGCTCCACTTGTATAAGTATCGGAATTCACTTCTGGATCCCAACCTTCATAGTCAGTAAAGGTCAGCAGATTCAAAGCGCTTACATACAATCTTACTTTGGTGAATCTGATTTTAGAAACCAACGATGCCGGAAGATTATAACCTAATGTGATATTTTTCATTCGTACGTAAGTAGCATCCGAAACGTAGCGAGACGACTCTCCCGTTCCGTTAGCACCAAATAAACGAGCTTGAGGTACATCTGTAATGTCACCAGGGTTCTGCCATCTGCGTAGTTGGTCTCTTGTTTGGTTGTCTAGGAAATCACCATTTGCTGACATAAACTTACCTCCTCCATTATATACATCATTGCCAAACACTCCTTGAAAGAGAATACTTAAATCGAAATTCTTATAACTGAAAGTATTGGTAATACCAGCTATATAATCTGGATTAGGATCACCAATCTTCATCAACTTAGCTTCATTTATATCATTCGTAGTTACAAGCGTTCCGTCTGCCGCTTCCCTATAGTAGAGCGCATCACCATTTGCAGGATCAACACCAGCGTATTTAGGACCGTAGAATATACCGATAGGTTCACCCTCAACAGCTCTTGAAAGAAAATCTCCTTCGATGATCTGACCATTCAGATTCGTTACTTTATTTCTATTGCGCGCAATATTGAAACTTGTATTCCAACGGAAATCCCCTACCACATTATCGGTATTGATAACAAGTTCTATCCCTTTATTTTCAAGCTCACCTATATTTTGCGTTTGT
>CBIHOZ010000178.1:0-14417 GCA_966211525.1 uncultured Chitinophaga sp.
ATCAACACATCAACACATCTTTCCCCATTTTTCATTAGCTTACGTTGTCAAACCAATCTTTTAATAAACCCATAACGGCCAACCATGTCGCTGATCCTTATTGTAGTATGCGTTCTTGTGTTGATGACGCAGATCTTTCGATTCAAAACCAGTTCTTCTTTATCGCATCTTATTCTGTCTATTCCGGCAGCTATTTATTTGAGCTATAGTGCGCTCAAAGCCTTGAGCACCCAGCTGACCCCGGAGATCATGTCGCTGGTGATCATTGTTTATAGTATCACGCTGCTTATCATTCTTATCTCTGTATTTAAGGTCAATGCCTTTCTCGCGTTCCTCATTATATCGATTCTTGCTGGTGGCCTTCTGGGTATAGAAGTAAAGCAAATAACACAATCTGTACAGAAAGGAATTGGCGACATGCTCGGCTCGCTGGTGATTGTGATTGTATGCGGTGCCATGCTCGGCAAACTTGTAGCCGACAGTGGTGCTGCGCAGCAGATTGCATCCTATATGGTGCGACTTTTCGGAAAGCGCTATATTCAATGGGCGCTGATGTTCACCGGGTTCATCATCGGTATACCGCTCTTCTATAATGTTGGTTTTGTATTGGTGGTACCGCTGATCTTTTCGGTGGCCTTGAAGTATAAAATGCCAGCAGTATATATAGGGCTTCCGATGCTGGCATCACTATCGGTGACGCATGGTTTCCTTCCGCCACACCCCTCGCCTACAGCACTCGTTGCCCAGTTCCATGCTGATTTAGGAATGACTTTACTCTATGGTGTTTTCATTGGGCTGCCCACCGTTATTATAGCAGGCCCGGTGTTCTCTCGCGCACTTAAAAAGATCAATCCGCCGGCACCAAAAATATTTGAGAACGCTGCCGATGTTGCTCCAGAAAAATTACCAAGCCTTGGTATCAGTATATTCTCTTCACTCCTGCCGGTAATACTGCTTGCGTTTACAACCATTTCGCTGTCGTATGTAACAGACCCATCGGTAAAGACTGCAATTGCTTTCACCGGAGATCCGGCCATGGTGATGATCATTTCATTGTTAGTGGCAACGTTCACTTTGGGACTTCGCCAGGGCATGAGTATGAAGAAGGTAATGGACATCTATAGCGAGTCAGTGAAAGATATAGCGATGATCCTGCTTATTATGGGAGGCGCAGGCGCGTTGAAACAAATTCTTATCGACAGTGGTGTAAGCGAAAATATAGCAGTCCTTCTCAGCGGCCTCGATATACATCCGCTTGTATTGGGCTGGGCCATTGCGTGTCTCATCCGTGTGTGTGTGGGTTCTGCAACAGTAGCCGGACTAACGGCCGCTGGTATCATTGCTCCCCTGTTACCCGGAATGAACGTAGATCCTAACCTGATGGTACTCTCGATCGGTGCGGGCAGTCTGATGTTCTCGCACGTAAACGACACGGGTTTCTGGCTTTACAAGGAGTACTTTAACCTGAATATACGACAAACGATACAATCGTGGTCACTGATGGAGACAATTGTGTCTGTGTGTGGCTTGATTGGTGTGATGATCATTCATTACTTGCAACATTAATTCTGGTGTGGCGAAATTTTTAAAGTGAAATTTTCGTTTACCACAAGATTAGTATCAGGATTGAAGATTATGAAAAGTGCTGTAGCAGTAGTTTCAAGAAAAGAAGAATTGGCGAACGCCATCACGCATGGGCTAGGCGCCCTTTTGGCCATTGCGGCCCTTGTATTGTTAGTCATCGTTGCCGTGTTCAATGGCAACGCTTGGCATGTAGTAAGTTTCTCTGTGTTCGGTGGCACACTCGTGATGCTATACCTTGCCTCAACACTATATCACAGTATATCCAACGAACGCGCAAAACTATTTTTCCGCAAGGTAGACCACATGTCTATCTTCCTCCTTATAGCAGGTACCTATACGCCCTTCTGTTTGTACCTGCAAAGCTGGGTTGGCTGGACGATGTTCGGATTGATCTGGGCGTGCGCCATTACCGGCATTGTGCTGAAAGCATTTTTCACCGGGAAGAAAGAATTACTCTCCACCATTCTCTATGTAGTGATGGGTTGGTTGGGTGTGCTGATCTTCAAGCCGCTATATGTGAGTATTCCTACTGCGAGTTTTGTGTTCCTGGTGCTGGGTGGTGTGTTTTACACAGCGGGCACATTCTTCTTTATCAAGGATAAAATCAAATACTTTCACAGCATCTGGCATTTGTTTGTACTTGCAGGAAGCACCGCGCATTTCTTTTCTGTGATTGGGTTGCTCGGGTAATCATTCAATGATTATCTTTTCAGCTCAAATCAAAACATTGCTATGTCAACATTGTCCCCCGACCAACGCTTTGAAGAGCTGAAACTAACATTACCGCCTGCCCCGAAACCAATCGGAGTGTATAAGCCCTTTCTGATTGTTGGTAATATCGCCTATGTATCCGGCCATGGAACTGTAAAAGAAGACGGCTCACTTATCATCGGTCGCATCGGTAAAGATCTTACCATCGATGAAGGTAAACTTGCAGCACGCCAGGTAGGACTCGCTATACTCGCTACACTTAAGGCGAACCTCGGAAGTCTCAACAAGATCAAACGCGTTGTGAAAGTTTTGGGAATGGTGAATGCTGTTTCCGATTTTGAACGTCATCCGTTTGTTATCAATGGCTGCAGTGAATTGTTCGCGAGTGTGTGGGGTGAAGACAACGGTATCGGTGTACGCAGCGCGGTAGGTATGGGCTCACTGCCTGACAATATACCGGTTGAGATCGAAGCACAGTTTGAACTTCACTAAAACCCTATAGCATGACGAACGCTGCATGGTATACTATTGAGAATATAGATATACTGGATACACCTGCACTGGCCGTTTACCCGGAGCATGTACGCGAGAACATTCGCATTGTAAAAACATTTGTTCCGGATGTTACACGACTTCGTCCGCACATGAAGACGAACAAGTCGGCAGAAGTAGCGCGCATGCTGATTGCAGAAGAAATAACGAAATTCAAATGCGCCACCATTGCTGAAGCCGAAATGCTGGCCGAAGCTGGTGCTGCAGATATACTCCTCGCCTATCAACCCGTTGGTCCGAAAGCCATACGCCTGGCAGAACTTGTCAAGCGATTTCCAAAGGTAATCTTTCGCTGCCTGGTGGATAATGTGGAAACAGCCCGACACATCAGCACTATATTCGCTGCTGAAGGATTAAAGCTGAATGTATTCATCGATCTGAATGTCGGCATGAATCGTACCGGCATTATACCCGCCGATGCGCTTGCACTCTATAAACAATTACTCACCTTACCCGGTATAATTGCCAAAGGACTTCACGCTTACGATGGACATTTACGCGATGCTGATTTTGCGTTACGCACCCAAAAATGCAACGAAGCATTTGCTGCCGTGGAAAAACTTCGCGAAGATATCCGCGCACAAACCGGCAACACGGTAACCGTGATAGCAGGTGGTACACCAACGTTCCCCATACACGCCAAACGCCAGGATGTAGAATGCAGTCCCGGAACATTTATATACTGGGACAGCGGCTATAAGAATACCCTGCAGGAACAGCCATTCCTCTTCGCAGCATTGGTAGTAAGCCGTGTTATATCATTACCCACAGCGGACACGATCTGCGTTGACCTCGGTCATAAAGCTATAGCATCCGAAAACCCGATCCAGAATCGCGTAACATTTCTCAATGCGCCCGACCTCGAACCGATCGGCCACAGCGAAGAACACATGATCTTCCGCACAACAAAACCGGACACATTTAAAGTAGGCGATGTCCTGTACGGAGTACCGTATCACGTATGCCCAACGGTAGCCCTACACGACCGAGCAGCCGTAGTTACAAATGGCAAAGTAACCGAGTATTGGAATACAGTAGCACGAAACAGGGTGATTACGATTTAAGAAGTAAGAAGCCAGAAGTAAGAAGAACCCAAGGCTAAACGTAACACCACCCGAATCGCTATACATTAGAAAAAAACGAAGCCCCGGCACCAACAGCCAGAAGCTAGCAGCTCGCAGCCAGCAGCTTCTAACTAAAGAGCACAACCAATCAAACACCACCACCAAACTAAAGCACCACTATGTCCTTCCCTCTCATCTTCGATGCACATCTTGATTTGGCTATGAATGCCATGGAATGGAATCGCGATTATCAGAAATCGATACGCGAGATCCGCGAACGCGAAAAGGATATGACTGATAAACCGGATCGCGGTAATGGTGTAGTGTGCTTTGAAGAATTGCGAAAAGGAAATATAGGGCTCGTAGTGGCTACACAAATTGCGCGCTATGTAGCACCCGATAATAATTTACCGGGCTGGCACTCACCTGAACAGGCATGGGCACAGACACAGGCACAGCTTGCGTGGTATAAAGCGATGGAGGAAGCTGGTGAAATGGTACAGATCACCAACCTGCAGCAACTGGAACAGCACCTCGAGCGGTGGAACAACGGGGAGGCTACTGCTAAAAAGCCTATCGGGTATATATTGAGTCTGGAGGGTGCAGATTCCATTGTAAACGTGAGTTACCTGGAGCGCGCCTATAATTACGGACTGCGTGCGGTTGGTCCCGGACATTACGGCCCCGGAAGGTATGCGCAGGGCACGAATGCCACTGGTGGTATAGGACAACCCGGTCGTGCATTGCTTCGGGAGATGGAGCGACTCAACATCATTCTCGATGCGACTCATCTTTGTGATGATAGTTTCTGGGAAGCGATGGATCACTTTCATGGTCATGTATGGGCGAGTCATAATAATGTGCGCGCGCTGGTAAATCACAACCGACAGTTTAGCGATGAGCAGATCAAAGAACTAATCAAACGTGGAGCTGTGATCGGTGGTGTGATGGATGCGTGGATGATGGTGCCTGAGTGGATCAAGAAAGTTTCTACTCCGTTGAGTATGGATTGTGGTCTTGAGAAACTGATCGATCACATGGATCATATTTGCCAGCTTGCCGGTAACGCGCTACATATAGCCATTGGATCGGACCTCGATGGAGCTTTCGGTAAAGAACAAAGTCCATACGACATAGAGACTATTGCAGACCTGCAAAAGCTGCCTGACCTGTTGGCAAAACGCGGCTATACTCCGGAAGACATTAACAATGTGCTGCATGGCAACTGGCTGCGATTCCTGCGTAAAGCCTGGGCCTAGTGTATAAAGCGCTCAGTTTGTAATCTCTTTTTACCTTTTATCATTTTTTACTGATTTGCTGTAGCATTTCCGAAAAGGCTGCGACTAATGCCTGATATATATATACTCACCCTTAAAATCGCTACAGGAATGAAAGTTGTATTTACACTGTTGGCAGTATGCCTTACAGCACTCACTACGTTTGCCCAGGTGGACACGCTGAATACCGGCAACCTGAAATTGAACATCGCTGCTTTAAAAGAAGGTAAAAGTTCGTACGCAGTATATTTTGAAGACAGTCTCGGGCACAGATTAAGTTCGGCTGCTATATGGGACAGAACCATTCGCTTCTCCAAAGATGCGAGCGGCAGAAAGATATACCATTTCGCGTGGGACTGGTATCAAAAAGATTCTTTGTTAGCGCACGTAGAAGCCACGGGAGAATTACCTTCGCTGAAACCCCTCACACACTACGCTAATTACAGGAAGCGCGGAAAATTTACCTATATATTTACGGGTAACACAGTAACCATTCCCGATTCTTCCAAACACACCAAACGCGATAGCGCTTTCAATGTCGTGATGAACCCACCGGCATTCGAATTCCCAATGGACCTGGAAATATTTCCGTTACTCCCTTTCAAAAAAACGGGTCAGCAGTTTGCTATAGCGTTCTACGAACCAGGCACCCCTAAATCAGATTACTACCTGCTCACCGTTACGGGTAAAGAAGAGCTACAACTGAACAACAGTGTAAAAGTTTCGTGCTGGTTGCTGAAGATAAACTATGGCAGAGGCTCGCATGCTACCTTCTGGATTGCCGATAAATCAAGGGAAGTATTGAAGATGAAAGAATATTATCGCGGCCGCTACCGCTATAAAGTAAAGCTATATTAATTAAAAAGCCTCCCGCATCACTGCGGGAGGCTTTGTATAGGCAATACGTTGTGTACTACTGATTTGGTTTTTCAAGGTTGATCTTCTGTACTTTTTCATAGCCGAAGATCTCATCGAGCGTAAGCTCTTTTACTTCTCCGTATTGCTTCAGTTCCTTGAAGTTGATCTTGTTCTTGTTACCGATCAGTACAATGTTATAGTTCTTTCCTTTGATATACTCTTCCTGGAATTTCTGAACATCCGCCAGGGTAAATTTCTGTGTCTGCTCATATATATCTTTGCGGATATCATAATCAAGGCCGCGCTTGCGTGCTGTCTCATAATCGAAAAGTATACGGGCTTTGGTAATGCGCTCACTTTCGATCTGGTTGAGGATCGCATTGCGTGCCACTTCAAAACCACCTTCTGATTTCGGGAAGTCGGTCAGCAAACCTTTCATCGCTTTCATCGCTTCCGGTTGCTTGTCCGCTTGCGTACCGATATAGGCATAGAACAGATCATTACTGGTAGGTTTATCAGCTGAGCCATAGTATGCAAACGCAGAGTATGCGAGTCCTTGTGCTTCGCGAAGTTCCTGGAACACCGGTGAACTCATGTTACCACCAAAATATTCATTGAACATACGACTCATCGGTATACGTGTCTTATCAAAGCCAGCACCTTTGGAGAGGAACATGATCTCTTCCTGCACCATGTCGTAGTCTGCCCAATATACCATAGGCTTGTTCACATCCTGCATTTTAAATTCAACCGGGGCCGGTACAGGTTTTAACTGCTCGGGCAACACGTGATTCTGATTGAGTGATGCTACAACCTCCTCACCCTTCTTCGGTCCATAGTACAGTACACGGTGCTCAGTCTTCGTAAAGTCTTTGATGATCGTGATCAGCTCATCCGCTTTTACTTCGCGAAGTTCTTTGTTGCTCAGCACATTGGTAAACGGAGAGTTGGCACCGTATAGTCCATAGTTGATCAACCCTTCGAACATGATGGTACCTTTGTCTTTCTTGCTGTCATCGCGCTTCTTGAATATACCATCTACCATTTTCTTCAACGCTTCATCATCTGCTTTTGGATTCGCGAGCAGCTTCTCGAAGAGCTGCATGGCCTTGTCCATGTTCTCAGACAATCCCGTAAGGTATATATAGGTTTGATCCTCTCCTGCTGATACACCAAAGTTACAGCCTAGTTTATAGAACTCTTTCTTGAAATCCTCTGCCGACATTTCTTCGGTGCCGAGGTATTGCAGGTACTCAACTGCTACATTTATTTTCGGGTTATTGTTGCTGCCTACATCCGACAGATAGTATAGCGAGAACAGATCATTCTCCGTGTTAGGTGTATACAGTACTTCTACATCCTTGTTCATCTTCAGCTTCTGAATGTCTTTTTCATAGTCGACAAATACAGGCTGAAGTTTTTCGACTTTATTTTTCAGAACGGATTCATGGAACGGAGATTTATTCTCTTTGTTCAGCGTTACTTTCGTGATCGCAGGTTTCTCTACTTTCTGTGCATTCGGATCTTTACCCGAACGTTTATATACCACTACATAATTTTCTTTATAGTGTTCGTTTGCAAACTTCACGATGTCTTCCTTCGTGATCTTCTTCATATCGTCCGCTTCAGAGATATACTGGTTCCAGGGTATATTGTTGGTGAACGACAGCACGAGGTCGTTTGAGCGTGACCAGTTGCGTTCGGATCCCTGTATTTTTGATTTCTTCAGATCGTTGATCGTTGCTTCGATCAGCCAGTCATCAAACTCGCCTTTCTTTACCAGTTCAATCTGTTCGAGTAACAATTTCTTTACATCTTCCAGGCTCTGTCCTTCACGCGGGCGACCTGAGAATGTATGTATACTATAATCACCTAACTGATCTACATAGCTGGCAGGCTCGATCACTTTCTGTTGCTGCTTCAGGTTTATATCAATAAGACCTGCCTGTGAATTGGACAGGATCATATCGGTTAACGTGAGCAATTTATAGTCTTCGCTGTTACGTCCGTTAAAACGGAAACCTACATTTACCCACTCGGCATCCGGGCCGTATACTTCGCGTACTACCGGAGCTGTTATCGGAGCTTCTTCAACTTTGCTCCACGTTGGTAATTGCTCGTTCGGTTTCCAGTTGCCAAAGTATTTCTCGATCATCGCGATCGTCTTGTCATAATCCAGATCACCGCTCAGACAGATCGCCACGTTATTCGGACGATAGTATGTCTCAAAGTATTTTTTGATTTCAGTAATGGAAGGATTTTTCAAATGATCAATCGTACCAATTACAGTTTGGGTTCCATAGGGATGTTTGGTAAATATACTGCTGTAGAGTGTCTCAAAAGTTTTCCAGTAGTCGTTATCGAGACTGCGGTTCTTTTCTTCATATACTGCTTCCAATTCGGTGTGGAATAAGCGGGGCACAATGCGCTGAAAGCGATTACCTTCCACCTGCAGCCAGTTCTCAAGCTGGTTCGCGGGTATATCGTTGATATATACCGTGCGGTCTTCGGAAGTATAGGCGTTGGTTCCGCGGGCACCGAGTTCACTCACCATTTTATCATACTCGTTCGCAATAGCAAACTTAGAAGCTTCGTTAGATACCTGGTCGATGAGCTTGTAGTACTTGACACGTTCTACGGAATCTTTCAATGTCCCATAATGTGTAAACATGTGCTCAATACTATCGAGGTATACGGATTCCTTTTGCCAGTCCAGTGTACCAAAATCCGCAGTGCCTTTAAACATGATGTGTTCAAGGTAATGCGCGAGACCGGTGTTGGTGGCGGGATCATTTTTACCGCCTGCCTTTACAGCGATCTGTGTTTGAATGCGTGGCTCAGCTTTATACTGGCTCAGGTACACCTTTAAACCGTTCTTTAACGTATAAATCCTTACCTTAAGTGGGTCGTTGGTGACATACTCGTACGAGTATCCGTTGCTTTCGCCTGTTTGAAGTTCATACTTGCTGTTTTTGCTTTCACAGGCACATAAAAAGAGCAGGGCGACTATGAAGGTCCGCCAATAGGTTTTGATCATGTGGAAAAGAATTTGGGTTTCGACTTAAAATAACGAAGAATACCATACATCCTTACAATTTTTAGCTATAAAATGATGAATTTTCGAGTACAGAATAAAATCATTCGTGAGCGTAGACTTTTGCGTAGAACTGAATTTACTATGATTACCAAAAAAAGATTACTGGCCCTCTCCCTGGTTCTGATCACCCTGGTGGCCTTGTCGTTTACAAGACCGGCCGAGCGCTATTTCGAAATAGCGAAGAACCTCGACATATTCGCGACTCTCTTCAAAGAGGTGAACGCACTATATGTAGATGATGTAAATCCGAACAAACTGATCCGCACAGGCATCGATGCCATGCTGAATTCCCTCGACCCCTATACGAATTATATACCCGAAGACGAGGTAGAAGATTTCCGTACCGTAAACACCGGCCAGTATGGTGGCATTGGTGCTATAACGCGCGAAATAGGTGGCCGTACCGTTGTAACGATGATCATGGAAGGATACGGTGCGCAGAAAGGCGGACTGAAGATCGGTGATGAGATTGTAAAGATCGATGATATTGAACTTGCTAAACTTACCCGTGAAGAATCAGGACACCTGATGAAAGGCCAGGTTGGAACACCGGTAACTTTAACGATCAAGCGAAAAGGTGTAGACCAACCGTTGCGTATCGAGTTTAAACGCGAAAAGATCAAAGTAAATAACGTTCCGTATTATGGCATGGTTGGCAATGATGTTGCCTATATACAGCTTTCTGATTTTACTCCGGATGCAGCGAAGGAAGTGAAGAATGCACTGATGACTTTGCGCGAGAAAGGTGCCAAGAGTGTTATACTCGACCTGCGCGGTAATCCGGGCGGACTATTGATCGAAGCCGTAAACATTACCAACATCTTCCTTCCAAAAGGCAAACTCGTAGTAAGCACCAAAGGAAAGATACCCGAGAATAATCTCAACTATGAGACACTGAACACGCCTGTTGATACTGAGATCCCGGTAACGGTACTCATCAATCGCGGAAGCGCTTCTGCATCGGAGATCGTAGCAGGTACGCTTCAGGATTATGATCGCGGTGTCGTGATCGGCGAGAAATCGTATGGTAAAGGTCTGGTGCAGGTAAGTCGTCCGCTCTCCTATAACTCACAATTAAAAGTTACAACAGCAAAATACTATACTCCTACCGGGCGCTGTATCCAGGTATTGGACTATACTCATCGCAGGGATGACGGCAGCGTTGGTTCTATACCGGATTCACTGAAGCGTGCCTTTAAAACATCTAATGGTCGCACGGTATATGACGGTGGTGGTATAGACCCGGATATAAAAACAGAAGCGAAGGAGGCTCATGTACTCACACAGGTATTGTTTGAAAAAGGATTCCTGTTCGACTTTGCTACGCTATATGTGTCCAAACATCCTGAGCCGGTTAGTCCACGTACCTTTACATTAAGCGATGAAGACTACCAGCAATTTGTGGTGTGGATGAAAGACAAGAACTATAAGTATAAATCTTACCTCGAATTCGAATTGCAGGAGTTTACCGAAGAAGCGAAGAAGGAAAAATACTATAGCGAGTTAAAAGGACAACTCGATCAGATCACCAATCGCATTGCCGAGAGCAAGAAGAACGAGTTGATACTTTATAAGGATGAGATCAAGCTGTTGCTGGAAGAAGACATCGTGGCACGCTATCACCTTGAGAAAGGAAGCATTGAAGCTGGCTTTAAGTATGATGACGATGTGAAGAAGGCAATTGAGATTCTTCATGATAGTCCGAAGTATAAGAAGTTGCTCAACTTATAGGCGTTAACCGTTACACGTTAATCGTTATCCGTTAATCGGTCTGTTGAGATAGTTTCTGCTGCTAAAGGATAACGATTAACCATTAACGGATAACGATTCACGGCCCACCATGCGCTACATCAAGTTCATCATTCCCATTCTCTTCCTGCTGGTGATGACGTTCATGCACGCATGCATGACTTTTCGCATGAGTTCGAAAGAAGTGGATGCATTCTTCAAAGAAAATCATGTGCAGGGAACACAACACTCCTATAGTGTTGGCTTTCGGGATATACATTACGCTGTTGCCGGTGATTCTGCCAAGCCGCTGGTTTTATTTGTGCATGGCTCTCCCGGTTCGCTCAGTGCCTTCATTCATTTTCTGAAAGACTCTTCATTGCTGCAACAGGCTTTGCTCGTTACAACGGACAGGCCAGGGTTCGGCTACTCTAATTTTGGTAATGGAGAAGGATCGCTGTCCAAACAGGCTGCTATACTCAAACCTATACTTGAAAAATATAAACACAATCGTCCCATTGTTCTTGTAGGACATTCGCTCGGTGGACCATTGATTGCACGCATGGCTATTGATTACCCGCAGCTGGTCGATGGACTGATTATCGTAGCAGGTTCAATTGATCCGGAGCTCGAACCAAATGAGACATGGTTCCGCGCACCACTGGCAACTCCGTTTCTGAGTTGGATATTGCCACGATCGTTCCGTGCATCGAATGAAGAAATATACCACCTGAAGCCTGAGCTCGAAGACATGCTTCCGCTGTGGAAGAATATAACATGCCCGGTAATTGTTATACAGGGCAAGAAAGATGTACTCGTCTCTCCGGAGAATGCTGACTTCGCCAGGAAGATGCTGGTGAACGCGCCTGTTGAATTTGTATTGGTGGATGACATGAACCACTTTGTTCCGTGGAGTAACCCGGAACTGATTCACGATGCCATTCTAAAAATGCTACACGCGCGCAGCAGCGCTGACGTTACGCAACCTTAAACTCGGGGTTGTAAATTATACCGAGTATATTTCCCCACGGATCTTTTACGGTTGCCACCATAATCTCACCGCCTACATTTTGTGGCGCTTCATGTTCCGTTGCTCCTGCTTCCAGTAATCGTTTATACTCTGCATTTACATTGTCAACACCCCAGTATACCAGCACACTTTCATTCTTTACTGTAACGGGTGTCTCTTCGGGTTGTAAGCCAAGTTCATAACCACCAATGTTGAAGCCAACGTAAAACGGTTCATCAAAATATGGTTTTGTATTGAAAACACCAGAGTACCACTCAGTTGCTTTCTTAACATCAGATACTTTATAGATAGCAGTGCGAAGTCCAAGCATAAGAAGAAAGATTGAAGTTGAAAATTAATGCAACGAATATCTTTCTTCCTGTTCATTAAATCAATGCATTCGCGGATAAATTATGCTGACGGTATATAATACTAGAGCGGAGACCGGTCGATATATACTGCTGATGACGCTTCACCTTGTCTGCGCAACGCATGCTCTACCATATCTTTCATTTCCAGTTCCTCTGCCTGCTCTTCTTTCTTCTCCAGCGTTCGTGTGTACGATTTTAATTCTTCCCGCAGTTTGGTGATCTGCAAGGTATATTCGCGTTCCTTTCGGATCATTTCTTCCTGCGTAGCCTGCATCTCCTCCATGCTCTGGCGCATTTCTTCTTCCTGCGCGTGCAACATCTCTGCCTGCTCCTGCGATTGATATAGCAGTCGTCTGGTGCGATCTGCCGTCTGCACATTTCCCAATGTCGAAGCTATATTCTCAGCAATCTTCTCGAGAAAATTCAGAACGTGCTTCTCCATATATTCAAATGATGCGATCTCGATCAAACCGTAAACAACGTCATTAGACTTCAACGGCAGTATCACAAGGTTACGCGGGATTGCGGCACCGAGGCCTGAAGTAATTTTAATATAGTCGTGCGGAAGATCTTTCATATATAGCATAACGCCTTCCTGCCATGCTTGTCCTGCGAGACCATCGCCTTTCATAATTTCATTTTCACGAAAACGCTTTTTGTCCCACGCATACGCAGCCTTCAGCACCAGTACTTCTTTTTCCTCACGATCTTCGCGTTCTTCTATAGTATAAAAGAAAGCCTGGTTTGCGTGCAGGTACTTCACAAGATAGGACAATACATGTTCTGCAAAACTTTCAATGTTGGACGACTCCTTTCTGCTGATATCAACATAACCCGCCATACCATTCAGTACCCAGTTACGTTTTTCATCTTCTACGGCAACACGTTTCAGGTTATCACGCATATCAAGAAGCGATCGACCGAGCTGATCGTGTTCGCTTAGTGCTTTATATTCTGCGTTCAGATTTCCTTTACCAACCTCCATGGCAAACTGCACCGTCTGGTTAACAGAGTCGAGATAGTTGTTTAATGATTTCAGCATCTCTCCTACTTCATCTTCGCCGGTGTTATCATTTCGCTCCGGTAACTTTCCAATGCTTACCTGCGAGAGTGTATCGCGCGCCTGGTTAATTCGTCTGGCGATGCGATTGGAGATTAGTATACTGATCGCGATCGAACCTATAATGGATAAGAGTGATATGATGGATATACCGGAAAGCGATTCTTTTGCCGTGGCGTTGCCTTCTTCTTCCAGCGTTGCATAGCTCTGCTGAATGCTTTCGTTTACTACATTCATGGGAAGCACGAGGCCACTATAGAGTTCCTGAAAATCAGAGATCATGATAAACGACTCCGCATCACCATCCATCTCTTTGGCAAAGAGTCCGGTGGAGAATACAGCATACTCCTTTGATCGTGCATATATATTCTGGATAAGCGAGTCAGTCTCATTCGTTTTTACGAGTAGCTCAATGTTAGATATAAAGGCATTGACCTGTGTTTTGAATTCCTGCTTTACATCTTTTACTTCATTTTCATTGGAGCGGTCTACCGAAAAGCCCCGGTATATCAGACCACGTATGTTATCGCGCATATTCTGCGCTACGAGCAGGTAGTTAAGCTGTCGCGCCTTATAACTGAAATTATCCTGTGCACGGTTCAGGTTGATGATACCATAGTAGCTTATACACAACACCAGTATAATCAATACGGAGTTAACACCGATTAGAGACAGGATTTGCTGTCGGATGGTAAATTTCATATATAGTATAGAATGTTAGAACAACTCAACGGGGGAAACTACACTAACAAACAACAAGGGCTTACCAATAGAATGAAGTACCGTACAGTGTCAGTAGCAGTGACCGCTACGTACACAAACCTATATCATTCACACATCGACTATCATTCAACCAAACGTACCAACAGCTCCTTAAAAATTCCTTGCTGATATATACCAGTAAAATAAAAGAATCTCTCACATATAAAAATCAGGGCCAGACGGATTTTGGCATCAGACATATCCGATTTATTAGCGTTGAAACACCGAGCACACACGAGCCGAGTTTGAAAAAGCTGCTAGCTTCTAGCTGCCAGCTGCTAGTAGTATATTGTCGATCCCTAAAAAAGGTTGACCGTTTTATACTAATCAACCATCGGGCAAAC
>CBIHOZ010000179.1:0-14416 GCA_966211525.1 uncultured Chitinophaga sp.
GGAAGCACTATCGAAGTAAGGATAGATTCGTGATACCTTGGCCGTATACGTTTTCCCCTTGTCGGTATTTAATTCTACCAAGACGGTTTGCCCTTCTTTAATTTTAGAAATGCCGGATTCATCCACCAATAGCATGACAATCAGAGAATCTGTATTTCCCAGCAACGCTACCGCCTCTCCCTTACGCACAAGCTCACCCTCCTTTTTCATTACCTGGTATACGCGGGCTCTCCGTGGAGAACGAAGCTGGTAATACTGGTTCGACGCATGAGAAGCGTTGTACTGGGTTTGAGCCTGAATCAATGATTGTTGCAAAGACAGTTTTGTTGCTTTTGTGTTTTCCTCGATGGCTTTAACAGTATTCAAATCCAGCTCATATTGAAGGCGCGCATTTTCCAGGTCCACCAGTGACACCGATTGGCTTTCGTACAACTGCATTAGTCGAAAGTACTGAACCGAGTCGCGTACCGCCTTTTGTTGAGCAACACGCAAATCGCTGCTTAGCTTCAACAATGCAGGCGACAGAGGTGCCGCATTTTGCCGGGCAATGTATAGGTTGTCGAGGGCTCCCTGTTCTTGAATTTTTTCACGGTGATAATCCAAAGCGAACAGCACCTCTCCTGCCTGAACAAGGTCCGATTCCGTCACAAAGCTTTGTTGCAGATAGCCCTCATTGGACGAAGTTAACAAGAGCTGTCCCATTGGCTCGATGTGACCCGACGCAAAAAGTGCTTCCGTGATCGGCAAAAATTCAGGGTATATCCAGGTATCTTTTTGTTTACAGGAAATCACCAAAAACACAGAAAAGTATAAGACGTAGAGACGAGTCAATTTCATTTTAAATTTTCAAAAGGTTGTTGCCGTACCTTCAGCGTAGCATATTGCATATAAAACTCTGCTAGCGTTGCTAAATACTCATTCTTGTAGGCGATGTAGTCCTGGTAGACACGCAGCCGACTGTCAAGGGAGATCTGCCCGACTTCAAGTTGCCGGGCAGCATGCGCATCGTTGTCATCGTGCAGCGCGAGCAGTTCCTCTGCGATTTGAACCTTCTCCCTCGCCTGCCGCAAGTCATGAATGAGATTGTCGTCCGATAAGGAAGCTTGATGCATGGTGCTTTTAAGGTTGAGCTGCGAATACTCATACTCAAGCCGCGCTTTTTGTTCTTGAAAACTCCTGTTTCCATGAGCAAGCAACGGTATAGCTACACGCACACCCCAGTATTGCTGCGGTAAATGGTTCGCATCGCTAAAATTTAAAAAGCTGTTACCTGTAATTTGTAAGCTATAGGAATAAACCAAACTTAGTGTAGGTGCATAGGAGGCCTTCGAAGCTTGCCATACATTCTTTGCTTTTGCCACTTGCATGTGAGACAGTTTTACATTGATATCTTCAGAAGACCATAGTGTCGGAGGTGCCACATTCAAAGAGTCTAGTGAAAGATTTTCAGTCAATAGCAGGGAATCTGAAGCCGATAAATTGAGCAGCTGCTTGAGTTCGTTCAATGCACTTCGCTTGTTCTGCCGGACGGTGATCAACGCCAATGCGGAACTTTTGACTTGCGCTAGCGCCATATTGAAAACCGATTTGCTAATTTGACCATGCGCATATTGATTGGCCGCATGAACCTGAATACGTTCCGCTGTGTTCAGACTTTCTGTCGTGATCGCCTCACTTTTAAGCATGAGGCAATACGTGAAGTATGCGTTTGATGTGGCCGTATATATATCCTTCTGATCTACGCGCCATTGCAGCTCGCTAAGGGACTCATCAATGTGAGCAGATTTTATGGCGAACCAGTCTTCGGTGTTGACAATATCCCATTGAGCATTCAAACCACCGTTGTAGATATATCGTTTTCCGAACTGCTCTTCCACGAAGGTTCCGGGCTGTCCGCCGAATAACTCTGCTGGCACTAGCGTTGGCTGTATACTAACATTGTCTGTGAAAGCACCATTCAGACTGACGGCGGGCAGGAAATTACGTTTTGCCTGCCGTGTCTGTGCAATAGTCATTGCTCGCTGCGTTCGGGCGAAAGACATGTGCGCATTGTGCTCGTCTACATATCTCCACAGCGCCTCAACAGAACCGAACGTTTGCTGCGCCAACAGCTTGTGATTGCTCAAACTCAGCGTAACAATCAAAACGATACATGTTCTCATGGTTACTTCACACGACTCCAATACACGGCTTTCGACATCCCTGCCTTCGTAGCATTAATCTTTATTTTGTCTTCACCTTCAAATGATAGCGTGCAATTCAATATCCCCCGCGGGGTGATCGCTTTCCCGCTGAATTGCCGCCCATTCCATAGCAAGTCTCTGAAGAGTATATCCCCAATCTTAACTTTCGAATCGTCCTGTACCCAAATGAGCTTACCAAACCAGGCTTTGCCGTCCTGGTAGAATTCAATCTTACGCGATTGCGCATCATTTATCCAAGATGCTTCCAAACTTGTTTCGCTCTGGGCAAAAACCACTTGTGCCATACCCCACAGCATAAGGACTACTACCAACATGTAACTACTCCTTTTGATCTTCATATTGTTTGTTTTTGTGCAAGTGTACGAGTTGATCGGAGTGCATATCTTAAAAATCTAGTTGGACTGGACACGGACCGCAATGAAATGGACACAAGTCAAGTATCAAAAGCACCAGTAGTTGTAATGGTACTCGTAGCTCATGCAGCAATCACAACCACAACCACAATAATCGTCCAGCGGACCACAAAGCTGAAACACGTTAATCAATGTTGTTAAAACTAGCCATGCTATTGCCGTCTGAATTTCTGACTTTAATTTTTGCTTCATATGCGAAAAAGCGAAGGTTACAGGTATTACAAAGCAAAAGGTGAACGAAATGGATGTAATTCCAATTGGAAGTGCTATTCTCAGCCGCGAGGCGTTACGAATATTGCAGTAGAGCAGGTACAATTTTAGACGGCTCTGTTGGGAGTAATTGCAATTGTCCCGAATAGAGCTACACAAAGTATATATTTGTTAGTAATAGTAGCGAGCAGGAACATTTTCTGCCATCCACCAAACAAAACCTTGGAAGGCTTACACTAAAACATTGTTCGGTAACACTCGCATGGAGATTGCAAGCCGAAGCAAAGGATACATCCTATAGTTTCACTCCTTTCGCAGAGCACGGCGAACATTATCGCAGCGATTGTTAAACCAGATTAAAAAGTTGATCACTAGTCTTATGAAACATACTTGCTTTACTCTATTCCTTGACGAATCTGGAAATAGTATCTAATAAAACCTCAACATGAAAAGGTTTCGATATGTAATCGCTTGCTCCCATTTCTCGTGCAAAGTTTATCTCCGTCTTTTCCGCGCTCGCTGTCACATATATGAAAGGTATACTGGCTGTAATCGGGTTTTTACTTAGAGCATTAAATATTTCATACCCATTCGTTCCGGGCATGTGAATATCACACAAGATGATATCGGGCACAAGATTTAACGCCATGGAAATTCCATCGATACCATTGGCCGCAGCAAACACCCGATAATTCTCCAATTCGAGAATCTCGGCAATGTTCTCCCGAATATCATTGTTATCTTCAATTATCAGTATTGTCTTCATTATTAACAACCGCCGGCAAATGCGATCTTATTCAATCATCTGAAAATTTCCAAGGTAAATGCTCAATTTCGCGAGCTACAAATTGGTTAGAGTAACATTGACGCGGGCAAATTGATTCTAGTTCTAATTTAAAAAAAAACTGTCATAAATCTTTTTTCATAAAATTTATTGCCCCCAAACACGCGGAACTACAATCCCAACAAGAAGCATACTGACCGAAGCAATAGCGCAAGATTGCTTTCGCGAAAATCTTTCTTGAAAGCTCCGGTAAATCCCATCAGGGCAGAGATATACAGCTGCAGTAGCATAATTCGTGTGATTAACGCACGAATTCGGTAATGAACGCAACATCACGAAGCCTATAGAAAAGATTAACATCCCTAGAAATCAACAGTACACAATATTCTAAATCATTACATCACTTAATCAACACTTAGAACTGCTCGACAATTCTTAAGGTTTTTCGTCTATTTTTTGTTGCTGGAATTTTAGGTAAGGGCGATTTGTTAAGGTGTCCGTTCTTTTACATTTTTCTGTGAAGCACCTTGATGCCACAAAATTTAAATGGTCAGTCCAGCCTTTCTACATGGCGAGCATATACTGAAAAGTGCGTAGCGTGATACCTGTTGTATTTTCCATAATGTATAGTACTTCCTTGTATACTATATCCCCTTTGAGTCTGTTTGTATGTTGGTATACATTTTTTTCTACCTCCCTTACGACTCGCAATTTAAAGGCTAAAGAGTAGTCTCGTTGCATTCGGTTTTTATTGTGAATTCATAAATAATTTGATTAGCAGTCAACCTGTTCTAGTAACAGATAGTAGGCCGTCAGGTGATGACCTCCGTTTATTACTTCAGCCTGTTCTACTTGAAGTACTCAGGGCGATCTGGCACTGCGGAATGGAAAAATAGTCGCGCTGGCTTCATCCACAGTCCGTATTAGACTTTCTTTAAATAGTCAATAACGTCCATCTCTTATGTCAATATAGTGTGGGATACGCGTATGTATTCAATCCAACTTGATCGTTCAAACGCCATTGGCAACGGTGGCTACAGTTGACTTCAACAAAATGGGAGAGCGTTGAAAATGCAAGTGCTTAATAAAAAAGACGAAGACTGGTATATGGAAGTTATCATGAATAGTTATAATGGTTATTGCTGACGTAATGGTAATCCCTGGAAAGGTACGGGTGATAACTATTTTAGGTGACTTTGTCTATTTAATTCGTAGTCATCTTTCAGGTACAATATCTTGGCCGAAACATCGACAATCTATGATTGGAAAATTGAAGAAAAGGATTGTGCTGATCGAAGAAGATGACAGACTCCGGGAAGGGTTGAGCTTTATGATTGAACATAGCGGCAATTACTCCCTGGTAAATGCCTATAAATTTTACAACGATGCCATCCGGCACATTCACCGCGATTGTCCTAATCTGATCATTATGGATATAACTATATCGGATATGCATGGTGTGGATGGCATACGTGCCTTGAAGAGTAAATATCCGGCAGACGTAGTTGTATACACCGACATCGATTCTGCGCAAGTTATAAACGAAGTGTTGAGCCTTGGCATCAGTGGGTATATATTGAAAGATGTCGGGCTCACTGACTTCATTCGTTCACTCGAAAGCATTGTAAACGGTGGTGCTGTGCTGAGTCCTGCCGTTACGAAAACAGTGCTTGAGTTCTTCCATCTAAACCCCTATACGCCTCTTTCTGCAAGAGAAACGGATGTACTGCGGCTCATTACACGAGGCAAAACCTATTCGGAAATTGCCTTGGAACTTAATATCGCGATTGAGACTTCAAAGACGCACATCCGGAATATATATAAGAAACTCAATGTCAATTCAAAATCGGAAGCAGTACGGAAAGCCCTGAACGACAAACTCGTGTCTGTGGGTGCAGATTAGTATATATATACTTTCCGTCACTCAGTCACATCTTGAAAAGCATTTTATTTTTTGCGACCTTCGAAAATCTAGATTTGACGAGCACGAATGTTTTCGATAACACGCGGGTCGAAAACAAATCCATTATTCCTTACAGAAAAATACCCCACGCTACACGAAAACGATTCCGGCTATAGCAATATATAGCACGCACGACTATCCAATCAATGCGTTGTCGGTAACCATAGGGAGATGTTACAACGCACGCGACTACCGTAACAATACCGAAAAATCGGTAGACTCTCTCTGTTAAAATCGGTACATCGGGTTATTTACTGCGCATCTATACTTCAGCACTTTTATGACTTAACATTAACCTAAATCTAACAAGGATGAAGTATCTACTTTATGCATTCGTCATGGTGCTGCCTACGATTGGTCTGGCGCAGAACAGGACTGTTTCAGGAAAAGTTACTTCGGCAGAAGACGCAAGTGCACTGCCTGGAGTAAACGTATTTCTGAAGGGAACTACAGAGGGAACGGTAACCGACTCCGATGGCAACTTTTCAATAGACGTCAAGGGGTCATCGGGTATACTGGTGTTTTCATTTATCGGATTGAAGACAGAAGAAGTTGAGTTAGGAAGCCAGGTATACATTGATTTAAAAATGCAGACTGACATTAACCAGTTAACCGAAGTGATTATTACCGGTGTGGGCGAACGGGATAAAAATTCCTATACCGGGTCGATCACCGCCGTAGGAACTGATAAGATTGAGAATCGTCCGGTGGCAACAGTTGACCAGGTCTTGCAGGGAAGTGTTCCCGGTCTACAATTGAGTGCTTCGTCCGGTACACCTGGATCTGTTCAGAATATACGCATTCGCGGAAGAAGTTCCATTACAGCGGGCAACGAACCTCTCTATGTTATTGACGGTATACCGGTATATACCGGAGAGAACGATGTGTCTACCTCTACGAGTGGACTCAGTGTATTGTCTTCACTTAATCCCAACGATATCGAAAGCATGTCTGTATTAAAAGATGCCACCGCAACCGCTATATATGGTGCGCGTGGTGCGAACGGTGTCATTATCATCACTACTAAAAAAGGAAAAGCAGGTAAACCCCTTGTCTCATTTTCGGCACAAACAGGTTTTGTTTCCCGCGCCGTTGAGGGACCAAAAATGTTGAATGCATCACAGCGTGAAGAGTTATACTATGAGTCGCTTGTCAATGCAGGGTATGCAGCTTCGATTGACGAAGCAAAAACGGAATATCCGAGCGGTTGGGATGGAGTAACAGACACTAACTGGGGCGATGTACTGACGAACGATGATGCCAAAACAGCAAGCTATGATATATCCGTACGCGGAGGTAATGATCGCTCGAACTACTATTCATCGGTAGGATACTTCAAACAGGACGGTGTGAACGTTGGCAGTAACTATAAACGTATCACTGGTAAGTTTAACGTAACCACAGCACTCGGAAAAAAGATCTCCTTGGAGAATGCCACCACCGGCGCTTACTCGCTCCAGAACGGGCAGCTTGAAGGTGCCGCATACTTTGGGAACTCTGAACTCGGTAAACTGTTTTTGTCTCCGTGGGACAAAGCTTATAACGATGACGGTACGATCAACACCGACTTATCCAGTTCAGTATTCAACCCGCTATATATAGCCGCCAATGATATCAATCGTAAACGCCAGGTGCGCGGTATGAATAACACCGTGTTGAAGTTTGATATTACAGATCGTTTACGATTCACATCATCAGTGGGTATAGATTACATTGTAACAGACGAACTATACTACGACAACCGTGTTCATGGTGATGGTGTAGACGTGGACGATGATGGCAACGATGGTGCTTCGTATACCTACATGAATCGCAATTTTAACTGGGTATGGAAGAACATGCTTGACTATAGCATCGAGATCGGTGCTCAAAGTAAACTTGCTTTCAAAGCTATCTATGAAGCGCAGAAGAATAAATACTATACCATCGGTACGGGCGGTATAGCAATTGCTGCCGATGGTTTGTACTATCCTTCGTCTGTAGCCACGCCAGATTTTGCTTCCGGGTATGAAAATGACTGGGCGATCAATTCCATTACCGGGATGGTAAACTATGCTTTCAGTGACCGGATATTTGTAGATGCTACACTGCGCGGTGAAGGCAACTCTCGTTTTGCTCCCGGTAATCGCTGGGGTACGTTTTATTCACTTGGCACGTCATGGGTGTTATCGCGCGAAGCATTTCTTTCCGGTATAAGCTGGCTGAACCTGGCCAAGCTCAGAGGTTCATTTGGAAGAACGGGTAACGCAGCAATTGACCTCAATGAATATCAGTCGTTCCTGACCTATGATGGGTCGTACGATGGTTCTGCAGCCGTATATCCCGATCAGCTTGGTAACGATCAACTCTCCTGGGAGAAAAGTGATTCATGGAATGTTGGTATTGATGTGGAAGTCTTCGGAAGAATTACAGCGACTGTAGAATATTTCAATCGCACCAGCTATGACCTCCTGTTAGACGTACCGTTGTCTCGTACAACCGGGTTTACAAGTCAGTATCAGAATGTAGGCGAAATGGTAAACAAAGGCATCGAGGCTTCCATCAACGTAGACGTGTTCAATACGCAATCTTTCAAATGGACAGTGGGTGGTAATATTACATCCTTGAACAACGAGGTAACAAAATTACCAAGAACGTCAGATGGAGATGAGATTGGCATCATAGGCACGACACAAATCGTGACAGAAGGCGAAGCAGCCTACACCTGGAATTTAAAAACCTGGGCCGGTGTAGATCCTGCCACCGGCGCACCTCTGTGGTATGTTGACGGCCATAGCGGTGAGACAACATCAACCTATAGCAAGGCAACTGCCGTTACACAAAATGCAAGTGCGCTGGCCACACTGTACGGTGCTGTAAACACGTATGTAGAATATAAAGGTATATATCTGAGTGGATCGCTATACTTTTCCGGAGGGAATAAAGTATATGACCAGTGGGCGGGCTATACACAGTCCGATGGTCGCTATACATTTACCTACAATGCGTATGCGCGCCAGTACGACCGGTGGCAACAGGCGGGTGATGTATCGGAGAACCCTAAGAATGTATATGGTAATACATCGAACTCCAACGCAGCGTCTACCAGGCGTTTATACGATGGCGATTTCATGCGTCTGCGTGATGTAACGATCGGTTATAATTTCCCCAAGGCCCTTATCAGTGCCTTCAAGCTGAGCAACCTTGGCATTTATGTGCGTGGTACCAACCTTTGGACACATGTATCGGACAGCAATCTTGAGTTTGACCCGGAAGTAAAACCGGATGGCGAACTGGATCTTACAGCGCCTCCGTTGAAATCTGTAGTACTCGGTATCAAGCTAGACTTTTAAACTATATTCGTATGAAAGCATTAACATATTCAATCTATATATTTCTTGGTATTACATTGCTTACGGCGTGTTCCAAGGATTTTCTGGAACCTGAAGTTACTACCTCCAAAGATGTTGAAACGAACGTAAAAACGGCTGAAGATCTGGATGGTATCGTACTGGGTGCGTACGATCGTATGAATGCAGCTACGTACCTGGGAAGAGACTATATCGTATATGCTGAAGTTCGTTCTGACAATGCCTTTAGCAACGGGAACTCCGGAAGGTTTGTTGGGCCCGGACAATTTTTTCTGAATGCGACAGATGCGTATCCTTCTGATACATGGCTCCAGATTTACCGCGTCATTGCCAATGCCAACATAGTTATCAATACAGAGGTTGAAGGTAATGACAGTGAGGAAGTGCAGCACTTGAAAGGCGAAGCATATGCCATTCGTGCGTTGGCCCATATAGATTTATTGCGCTTGTACGGTGAGCAATACTCAGCCGGAACATTAGGAGTGCCATACGTCACTGTATATAATGACGGTGACCTATATCCGAGTCGGTTGACGATCCAGGAAGTTTGGGACAAAATAGGACAAGACCTTGAAGAAGCTGAAGCAAGAATGTCTTCAGCTTACGACAACGACTCCCCTACCCGCATCACAACGCTGGGCGTAGCTGCGCTGCAGAGCCGATACTATTTATATACTAAAGACTACGCAGCGGTGATTACAGCGGCAGAACGCGTAGTCGCATCCGGCGAGTATAGCCTGGCCGATGTAGATAACTATACAAGTATATGGAGCGGCTCAGGTGGCTCTACATCCGTTTTTGAACTGGCCTTCACTTCTACCGACAACCTGTCCAATGATGCGATCTATAATATATACCAGGGCGCGAGTTATGGTGACATTGAAGTGACTACCGATCTATACAATGCATACGAAGATACAGATGTCCGCAAAGCGCTATATACCTATAATGCAAGCACAGGCAAAATCCGCATGACCGGTAAATATCCAAACCTCACAGCAAACATCCGTGTGATCCGCTATGCCGAAGTTGTTCTTAACTATGCAGAGGCACTGGCACACACCGGAGCAAACAATGCTTTGGAAGTATTGAATATGATTCCAGCCAAACGCGGCGCCTCCCTATACACGGACGCTACCGTTGAGAATGTACTCATCGAAAGAAGAAAAGAGCTGGCGATGGAAGGTCATCGTTTCTTCGACCTGGTTCGTAATGAGAAAGATATTGTAAAGGTGGATTCCCGGCAGACATTCAGCGGTGAAAGAATCCCGTACGGATCAACGTTGTTACCGTTCCCGATTCCGCAGTCCGAAGTGAATGCCAATCCAAACATAGAACAAAACGATGATTACTGAGCACGTTATGCTTTTGAACTAGTGTAGAGCCTTCAGCGCGGGTAGAAGTATTGTAAATATACTTCTACCCTTTAGCAAAGGAACTACTAACGACTTAGTCATTATTGTTGAACAACGGCCTGGGATACCTCATCGGTTGCTAGGCAAGGTGCGCACGGGGTGTAGGTCCAGAAACATCTGGAAAAAGTTACAACGAGTTCGCTGGGTGTCCACCCACAGAATTATTTCAGGAGCAAGAACGGGCGTCTGAAAGGATTTTTGGTTTGCGTGAAACTTTCTCTTACGAATATTTTTCGTTGGTTTAGTATTAGTGCTATATATAGCAAGTATCGAATGTCTGTCGCAGCCATGCGAGTCTGGCAAGCGCAATCCTCAGACCGCCGCGAACCTTCAAAAAATAGGTGACTTGCACTGCATTCGATATTAAGAACCTTTTCCCCTCACACTGCAAGATGAATTTTGATTGGATCCTGTCAAGGGTATATAAACAGCTCCAACCGCTGGCTTGCGCTCCGCTGCCCTTGACAGAACCTAATCAAATCTGGATGGGCATTTGTGACGTAAAAGTATTTTAGCATGCAAGACACATAGCAGAGAGTATATCTATATAGATGCGCTAATTTCATTTTCCCAAATGGGTATTATTGTCTTCGTGTGCTTCGTTCTACGCAATTTAATTATTGGCAAAGATGCTTCGGGTGATTAGTCTTGTTGTCAAAAGCTTTCGGCATAAACGGTTTCCCTTACTGTGTGAACGCATGCAGGAGCGCCCCATTATGCCGTTTGCTTTTTGACAACAAACAGATGTCGTTAAACAGCCTTTCACTTACCAAGGTATTTCGCCTGTTTGTGGATTTGATTCTTCGCTAAAGAACTTTCCAGAGGGGCCGTTTTCGTCAAGCAACGCAAACCTGGCAATGCGTTTCGCGGCTACTTCTACCTCACCTCCGTTGTAACCGGTGAAATCAGTTTTAGTATACCCGGGACACACTGCGTTTACTTTAAATGATGTGCCTCGCAGCTCAAAGGCTAAGTGAATGGTGTACATATTAAGCGCTGCCTTTGAGGAAGCATATACAGCATACTTCGCATACTCGTAAGCCGGCCACGCCGGATCGCTTTGCAGCGATAAAGACCCTACGCTTGTACTTACATTGACAATTCTTGGCTGTGTTGATTTTTTCAGAAGACTCATAAAAGTGCTTGTGACTCTTGCAACACCAATGATGTTTGTTTCGAACGCATCTATAAATTGCTCTGGTGTTGCTGTGAGTGCTGCATAAGGTGGCGTGCCCCCGTTAATACCGGCGTTGTTGATCAGCACGTCAAGGTGGTCCGTCTTCATGGCTATTAAGTCGAACGCTTTTTTGACTGAACCATCATCCGTCACATCTAACGCAATTGCTTCTACGTTCTGAAGCCCGTTTGTTTTCAATTCTTCTACGACCTTGTTTCCTTTCTCTATGTCGCGACTTCCAAGGTATACATAGAATCGTTTTTGCAATAGTTCTTTCGCAGTGGCTAGCCCAATACCTTTATTGGCTCCGGTGATAAGTACTGTTTTCATTTTCACTTTGCTTTTAGATTAACACTGCAAAGTTTATTGAACCAAGACTTAACACGTTTACCATTTGGTAAAAACGACTTAATGTATATTCTTTCGGATCCTGCTCAACGATTGTTGCGTTACACCAATGTAAGAAGCAATATATGCCAATGGAATTCGGTTGACCAGTGAGGGATAGTTTTTTAAGAACTCAAGGTAACGGGTAGAAGCGTCTTGCGAAACGACAGGTCCTTTACGCGACTTTTGATACATACACAACTGAACCATCTTTCCCTTGATTGCATCCCAGCCAATAATGATTTGCGAAAGCTCTTCCCAGTCAGCTTTGGAAAATACAATGAGCTTGCAATCAGTACAGGCTTGCAAATATTCAGTGCTAATAGAACTCATGTCGAAGTTTAAGTAATCGACAACCATACTATTTTCAGCTATCAGGCAACGGGTGATTTCTTCACCCTTGTTGTTGTAATAACAACCGCGGATGACGCCTTCCAGGATAAAGCCAACCTGGCTAGGAATCTTTCCAGCTTCGGAAAAGTACTCCTCTTTTTTCAAACGCAATTCCGTTGCTTTACTTAGTATCAGCTCGAGTTGTTGCCTGTTCAGATTACCAAACTGAAGTATATAATCGACAAAACCGTCCATCACTCAAGATTAACATTTACACTCATTCAACGGTTACCAAATGGTAAAAAAATCCAATTGGCCTTGGACTAATCTGAGGTTTGTTCCAAGTCGGAAGTAACAATCTGTTTTAGAATCACGCTCCTCAAACGGTCTTCATGATTATCGGCCCACTCGCCAAGTGTAGCAATTACCGGTATAAGCGATTTTCCGAAATCTGTAAGTTCATATTCAACTTTGGGCGGAACAACCGGGTAAATAGTTTTGTGACAAGTTCATGATCTTCCAATTCTTTTAGCTGAACATTTAAAACCCTGCGTGTGGCATCTGGAATTTTACGCTGCAACTCACTTGGTCTTTTATGTCCCTGATCGATAAACCAAAGCAATCGTATTTTCCATTTCCCGTAAAGCACTTCACCAATCAGGTCAAGACCACAATTCAAATTTGGTATTGTTTTTCGCTCGTACATACTTCAAAAGTAACTATATGTCTTCTCTTGTGTACTAGGTGATAAAGTTATCCCTATGTGATTCGTAACCCCGTAATTGTGCAAACTTCTTTTACGCATCAATTTTGCCCTATAAACATTTTCAATATGGAATTTAATTTTAACAATGAGCTATCGGGCAAAATTGCTTTAGTTACAGGTGGCACTAAAGGTACTGGCAAAGCGATTGCCGACAGACTTTTGAATGCCGGAGCGACCGTTATTGTCACTGCCCGAAACGCACCCGAAAAAGAAAACAACAAGCTGCATTTCATCCCTGCCGACTTAAGCACGGCGGAAGGAGCAGAAAAAGTAGTCAGCGAGGTGTTAACCCAGTACGGCAGACTAGACGTTCTTGTAAACAACCTGGGCTCTTCAGAAACACCTGCCGGTGGTTTTGCAGTACTGACAGATGAACACTGGGAATCAACTCTTCAAGCCAATCTACTGGCACCAGTCCGGCTCGACCGAGGTTTTTTGCCTCAAATGATTGAACAGAAAAGTGGTGTTATTATTCACATCGCTTCAATTCAAGGAAGACTACCGCTGTATGATTCTACTTTACCTTATGCAGCGGCAAAAGCAGGATTGATCAACTACAGCAAAAGTTTGTCAAAAGAAGTTACGCCAAAAGGTGTTCGCGTGCTTACAGTTTCGCCAGGATGGATCCGTACAGAAAATGTCAATGTATGGCTCGAAAGAATTGCCGAAGCATCAAACATTACTATTGAGCAGGCCCAGGAAGGTGTTATGACGGCACTGGGAGGGATACCGTTCGGAAGACCAGCGGAACCCGAAGAAGTGGCCGAACTGGTTGGCTTTTTAGTTTCGCCAAGAGCAAACTATCTCACGGGAACAGAATTCGTCATTGACGGAGGAACAGTGCCCACTATTTAGCAACACTAAAAAAGTGTAAACTATGAACTTACCAAAAGTAATATCCGAACTAATAACCAGGCAGAACAACTTTGATAGTGTTGGTTACGCCAACTGTTTTTCGGAAACAGCCCAGGTTTTTGATGAGGGTAAGACACACAAAGGACGAAGAGAAATCGAGCGTTGGATCGCAGACGCCAACGAAAGATACAAGGCTACGATGAAGCCTTTGAGTTTTAAACAAAATGGAACGAAAAGCATTTTTGAAGCTGAAGTCTCTGGAGATTTTAAAGGAAGTCCTCTTGTCATGCGCTATCATTTGGAAATAGCAGACCACCTGATACAGTCATTAAGAATCACAGCCTAAGGGTCCGGCTATCCGTTGACGATTTACTGGTGCGTATGTCATTTCAGAATTGCTTGATTGTCTCACACGTACCAGTAACTTGCCTTCGAATTACCACTGAACAATGAATCTTGTTATGCATTCGTGTGAGACACAACTGTAGCAAGAATAGCATTTGCAGATGGTATATCAGTATGCCATCTACTTTGAAGGATCTAAAGGCAGCCATTATAT
>CBIHOZ010000180.1:0-14405 GCA_966211525.1 uncultured Chitinophaga sp.
GTTTTCGAAATACAGTGGTGGCATTTTCTTCTACCACCGATATGGATGGCAGGCTCGCTGGAATCAATTCACTTTCATTTCTACGATGGTGCACACCTCGCGTTGTTATTCTGTGCCGTTGTGCTTCCTATAGCCGGTGCTTACCTGGTGAATAAATACCTTTCGCCAGCCTTCAGCAAGAAGCTCGGTTCGATGGGAGCCAGTACAGAACAGACTGAAAAGGACAAAAAAGAAAAAGAGAGTTTCATCGAACGGTTGTCATCGCGCATTACCGGCAGTCCGTTTGAGCAGGGAGCATTTGATGTGATCTATAAAATTCTCGGTCGCGACCGCAAGATCAAATTGAAGATATACCCTTCCTTCGGATATGTACTCATCTTTGGTTTGATCTTTATGATGCAGGGTAAAAAAGATATTGTTGAGACCTGGCACAACTTGCCCAACACCGAGTATCACATCATGCTGATATACCTTACGTTTATGGTGCTGCAGGTGGCGTTGCATGAGATACCGTACTCGGATGACTTTAAAGCAAGCTGGGTTTACTTCTCTACACCGATCGATAAGCCGGGGGAGGTTCTTTCAGGAACACTGAAAGCTATATTTGTGCGTCTGTTTATACCGGGCTATGTGGCTATAAGTATTCTGATACTTGCCATCTGGGGCTTGCGGGCAGCGGATGATATCCTCTTTGGATTCTTTAACAACGGAATCATGCTGCTTATTCTTGCGCTAATCAATAAACGCTACCTGCCTTTCTCGATAGCACCAAACGTACGCAGCCAATCGGGTAACATTGCACGCGCCATTATAGCCTTCCTTATAATAGGAATACTCGGCTTCGGGCATTATTTGTTGTCCCGAAATCCGAGTATTCAATTGGGGATGATCCCCGTGCAAATAGGTTTAATATTTCTGTTGCTTCGTTCCTATAAAAGAACGGGCTGGAATGCTATTACTCTTTAAAGCGGAGTTTGAAATATAGCAGTGTAGAAGCAAGCATCAACGTGAGCATATTGGCAGCAATAACAGGGATGTCCTGCACCATGATGCCGTAGATAAGCCACAACGTTACGCCTAGACAAAAGATCGAGAACATACTCAGCGAAAGGTCTTTTGCCGAACGTGATTTCCACGTTTTAATAACCTGTGGCAAAAAAGCGATCGTTGTACAACCACCCGCGAACAATCCTAAA
Source organism: uncultured Chitinophaga sp. (assembly GCA_966211525.1). Lineage (GTDB taxonomy): Bacteria > Bacteroidota > Bacteroidia > Cytophagales > Cyclobacteriaceae > Ohtaekwangia. The sequence continues at coordinate 1,197 of CBIHOZ010000180.1, forward strand.
AGTTGAATCATATTCATAATTCTGTAAGAGTCTTAATTCTTTGTTTTATATACACGACAAAATTAATGAAACGTTGCGGTGATGAACCGTTCATGTAATTTTATTCCTATACTTTCAACTTAAAACGATTGCAGAAATTCGTGTCTCAAAAGCGATTGCATTTTAAGCGTCAACACTGCTCTAGATTTTAACCTTTCCTCCGGTTTGGATGGCGCGGTAAATTGCTTCAATCACTTTCAGATCTTTCAGCCCCTCCTCTCCGCTTACACTGGACTCTTTATTCTCGAATATACATTTGGCAAAGTCATCCATTTGTGCAGCCTGGTGATTAACGATGGGCAGGTTGAGCGGGCCCTGATGTGTTTTACCTGCCAGCGGACCGTAGCCGTAAGCCGGATTCAATTCAAGCCAGCCGTTTTCAGCAGATATATATAAGCGCTCGATGTAAGAAGCATAGCTCGTCATGGAAGATGCAACGGCACCACTTGGGAACTCGAGTTGCCAGAATATAGTCTCATCTACATCTTTAAATTTAACCGGATCGGTTTTGAACTCCTGCGCAGTAACTGCAATCGGCTCCTCACCTGTAGAGTAACGGGATGCCTGTATGGCGTAAATGCCTACATCCATCATGGCACCTCCGCCGGCAAGTGCTTTCTTGAGGCGCCATTGGGTTGGGTCGCCAATCTTGAAACCAAACGATGACTCCACCAACTTTACTTTTCCGAAATTTTTTCCGAAGCGTGCAGCCTCCTGGTTGAACGGTTCAAAATGTAAACGATATCCTACGGAAAGTTTTACCCCGGCTTTCTTGCAGGCAGCAATCATCTCTTCTGCTTCCTTCACCGATACAGCCATGGGCTTTTCGCAGATAACATGTTTACCAGCTTTGGCAGCGCGGATCACAAACTCACGATGCATGGAGTTGGGCAACACCACATATACTACATCTATATCTTTGTTGTTGGCGATGCGATCAAACGTTTCATAGCTATATATACTCTTGTCGGAGAGGTTGTACTGTTTCTTCCACTTCTCTGCTTTGGCAGGTGTACCAGTAACTATACCGCCCAGCCGGCAGTATTGCGATTTCAATATAGCAGGTGCCAGTTGAAATTCGCTGTAGTAGCCAAGTCCCACCAGGGCAATGGAAATTTTCTTGTCTTGCGGTATAGCCCTTGCATTTGAAACAATGGAGGGCGCTGTTAACAACGCAGTAGCACCGAGACCTAGTCGTGCTATAAAATCTCTTCGTGAATAATGTGACATATAGTTGGGTTTGAGAATTTAAATTAGTGATTTCTCAAACCAAATCTATACTGTCTTCAATCAGATGTCTGCGCGTTTTAATTTCAGGTAGCTCACGTAGTTGAAGATTACCGTCCATGCTACTACAATCGCCACTGATCCCCACTTTATATAGTCTTGTATCTCCTGGAAAGCGTAGCGCGGGAAAGGCCACGGTATCAGGTACCAGAGGGAGCGCATCGGGAAGTACGGTATCAGGTCAGGTAAATAGTTATCAACCTTGGCGGTGATGATCGATTCGATTGCCGGAAAGAGTAACAGTATAATAATGGTAAGTCCGGCACGCTGAATCAATATACCCAACATCAATGCAAAGGATAAGAAACAGAATAACTCCAGGAAGTAAGCAGGAAAGAATTCGGTGTCGGTAATCATCTTGTCCCATTCCAGTGAAGGACTATAGATCATACCGGTTACAAGGCCGATCACAAATATCATAACCACGCTGATAGCGCTGAGCATAACATTGGTGAGGATCTTGGAGAACAGGAACTCCGCACGACTCAATCCGTCAATTACATTCTGGCGCAGTGTCCTATAGGTATATTCGTTGGTGACGGATATAACAATCAATACCGCCAATACAATTTTTAAAAGCCCGGCACACCAGATCAGGTTCATCCACACATCCGGAAAATGATAGAGTGGAATTCGATTGATGTTCAGGTTTGTTCCGAAGTCTTCGAAGGTGCGTGCAAGCCATTTCAAAAACTCCATGCCGCTGGCTGCGCCTAGCCCAAGCGTTAAAAAGTATAATCCGCCAATTACCCAGAAGGTGCGGTAACTGGTCATTTTCTTAAGATCTATTCGGAGGAGATGCAACATGTTCATACGGGTATACCGGGATGCGTGATGAAATAAAGTTTAATCGCTGTGTAAGCTGTATGATTACGAGCTTGCCAATATCTCGATGAATTGTTTCTCGAGCGTTTTCTTTTTCGTAAAGAGATGTGAAGCCACAACGCCTTTTTCGAATAGAAACCTGTTCAGATCTTTACTGTGAAAACCTTCGCGCATCACTACCTGGTAACTTCCGTTTTCGCGGTCGATGGAAGATGTTCCGGCAAAGGCCAGCAACAATTCGTTCAGGTTTTCAACATCTGCTGATACTTCAACAGTCTCTTCGCCTTTACCAACATCGTCTACCGGCCCTATATGTACCAGCGTGCCGCGCTTGAGCACTGCGAAATGTGTACATACTTTTTGAACTTCATCCAGCAAGTGACTTGCTAAAATTATAGTCTTGCCGTTAGCTGCTATTTTTTTGATGAGCTCACGAATCTCCGCTATACCCATCGGATCAAGACCGTTGGTAGGCTCATCCAGTATCAGTACCGTAGGGTCGTTCAACAACGCAGACGCTATTGCGAGGCGTTGCTTCATACCAAGTGAATACGTTTTATACTTATCGTCTTTACGCTCGCTGAGTTCTACGAGCTCAAGCACTTTCGGAATATTTTCTACCGGACATTGCTTGATCATCGCGTTAAGCTCCAGATTTTTTTGTCCGCTGAGATATGGATAAAATATAGGATGCTCCAGCACGGCTCCGATCTTCTTCCTGATTTCATGCGTAGGTTGTTCGCCAAACCATGAGAACTCGCCGGCTGTTGGATTTACCACACCCATCAACATACCCAGCGTAGTAGTCTTGCCACTACCGTTGGGGCCCAGCATACCAAAAACCTGTCCGGCTTTAACTTCCAGCGACAGGTTGTTCACAGCTTTGATCCGACCAAAGTGCTTTGTGAGATTTTTAATCGAGAGAACTGCTTCCAAGCTAAATATAGTTTTACGAATGAGTAGTAAATTTTACGGGAGAATTACACTACTTGTTCTCGCTATTCGTAAATCTTTTTATTCTTTCTCCAAGATCACTGCTTTCGTTCATCGTGGAGTAAAGCTTGGTAATTTTATCCAACGCAATTTTGCCAACAATATCCAGTACAAACAGGTTTGTAGAGTCGTTGATGAGCACCAGCATTCCTTTCGTGTCACCATTTTTTTCTTTAATAAAAATATCAAAGTTCTTACCCTGGTAGCGACTGCTCATGGCTTCTTCGAACGACTCGCCTTTATAGTCTTTTACAATTGTTTTATAGTCACCGTCAGCAAATTTTGAGCGCTTGTCGATCATGAGAAATTTAAGTTTCTCAATGTCTTTGATTAATGCGTCCAGCTCTTTGTCTTCGCTCTGGTTGAGCATGCGAAGTGTATTGTTGTAGAAGAAGAATGCGCGTGAGTTGTCGCTATATTTCTTTTGTAAGGCTTCAGTGGTAGCACTTTGTGCATGAGCCATTGTTACTGCTGCCACCAGCAGAAGGGTAAGTATAAATCGCATGGGGTTATAGACTGGTTAGTTTTTCTTTGGAGTTTGAGTGCAGCAACTTCTTGGGATCAAGATAACCTTTTATTTCAATTGCAGCTACTTCGTCTTCACCTTCAATCAAAACAAAATACAGATTCTTGTTCTTGCCGCGTTCCTGCATATATACTGTAATGTGATCGCCATCTTCGCTGGCCGAAACCATTTCTTCAAAATGATCATTGCGTAACACTTTTTTAAAGCCGCTCACTTTGAGTTTTCGTTTCTCAAGTTCTTCCATGGGCGCAACGATAAAGCGAACACTGTGTACTTCACCAAATTCTTCTTTGACATCTGAATCACCGGAGAGCCACAGGGCCGTTCTCAAAACGAATCCGCCAACTTTAAAGGATACTACATCTTCAGCATCATTAAGGCTTTCTCTGAAAGTGAGGAAGCTTTCGCTTTGTGCGAAGGTTGTAAGCGAAGCGAGTGTACATACGAGAGCAAATATACTTTTCATAGTTGTGGGGTTTACTTTGCTCATAAGATGCAACCGGGAGAACAAGCGTTGCATCGGAATTAAAAAGTCAGGCGATATATTTTTGATGTTATACCACCTGATCTGATTAAATTATATCCTAATTCTTTTTGCCGCCTTCGTTCATTTTCTCAAGCTTCTGCAAACCGTCAACATTCATCTTCTTGCCGATCTTTGAAACCTGCTTCAGGTCTATCTCACCGAAGAGACTCATTACCATAAAGTCATTGGCACCGCCCATGATCATCACCAGTTCAGAGATCTTTCCACCGCTCTCCTTGATATAGAACTTCATATCTTTATCCTTATCGCGCACCGACATCAGTTCTTCAAACTCTTTGGTAGGAATAAGTGCAAAGGCTTCTTTATACAATGCCCGTGCATCGGATGTATTTTCTTTGGCCAGTATACGCAAGCCTTTCAGCTTGCTGATCGCGTTCAACACTTCCTGGTCTTCTTTGCTTTCCACTTCCATGTTTGTAAACAGGTTGAACATTTTGCTGCTTACGGTTACTTGTGAAAATGATTCGTCACTCTGGTATTTGGTGAAGAATTTAGAGATAGCATCCTGTGCAAATACTGCGTTTACAGCTACCATCATCAACGCGATCATCAATATCTTTTTCATATATATAGTATATTTTCTTTTGTTAGATTTTAACGTGTGCCTGCGTGGGTGTGTGATCTTGATTCTTACAGCTTTGAATTTTTTCCTTTGTCTTTCTTTTGAATTTCTTCCTGTGCTTCGTTGAACATGTTCAGTTTCTTTGCCTGACTTTCTGCCGTACCGAAACTTTTGGAGATCATCAGCAATGCTTTTTTAGTTTCTTCGAATGCGAGCTGCGGGTCGTCATACGTGTCCACTACTTCCTGCGGTGTTGTGTCGCGTACTTCTTTGCGTACAAACCATACAGCCATTACCAGCACGGCTATACCGGCCGCGATACGCATGGAGTTGTAAAAGAGCTTTACGAGTTTACCTTTCTTTTGCGGCTGTACATTTTGCATGACGGCAGCATCAAACGCAACATCGTTCAGTGTCTTTTTTTTGTTTTCTTCAAAGTAGCGGAACAAGGCAGCAGTTTCTTTCCACTGCTCAGGTATGTCTCCACCTTTAAAGTACTCGCGCAACTGTTGCTCTTCTTCGAGAGAAGTCTCGCAGTTCCAGTACTTACTTAGTAATTCTTCAATCCGGTTAGAGTCCATAAGCATTGATCTTCATCAGTTTTTCGCGCACTGCATTTCTGGCTCTGAACAGGTTAACCTTTACCTGGTTCATATCCAGTTCGAGTATCTCGCAGATCTCGTTGTAACTATACCCTTCCACATCCCGAAGGTGTATTACCTGGCGTTGCTTTTCGGGCAACGATGCTATCAATTGGTTGATTCGCTGCATACTCTCATGTATTTCAGTTGATTCATGAGGCGTTAACGCTTCGTGTTGAACATTAAAACTTTCTTCAATCGGATGGGTTTGTTTCCGGTTTATCGAGCGGATGCGATCCAGCGAGAGGTTACGGGTGATGCGCATACACCAGGCCTCCCAGTTCTGTATTTCATTCATCTGCTCGCGACCATTCCATACGCGGATAAATACTTCCTGCACTACATCTTTCGCTTCTTCTTCACTTCCCACAAATTTTAGTGCGAAGCGGAAGAGCTTGTTCTTGACTGGCAGTACCCGGGTTTGAAATGATTCGAGGTTCATCCGTTGAAATTCAAAGGCAAGACGGCAGGGAAATGGGGATGTTACAAGTGGAATTTATTTTTTTCTAAAATTTTCTTCCTGCCCTCAAAATACGAAGAAACAGCCATACAGAGGCCGTTTATTTTTTTGAGCGTTGAGACTTTACAACCTCCAGGCTACACCAAATCCGGCCAGTAACGATTTTCTGCGAAAGCGGTCGTTGGGCTCGGGCGAGGTTTGAATATCGCTTTGTGTTGTATACTCTGTGAAAAGAAACTGGATACCGGCTTTGAGGCGAATGCGATCGTTTAAACTATAGCGGGCATATAACTCAGAGTTGAGACTTCCTTTATCATTATCACTGATGAGCAAAGCATTGAACGATGTTACGTCAGCTTTTTCCGGTACATGTGATTGCCCGTTGATATAGGTGCCATTTACCCCGCTTCCAAATGAATAACCAATGGCATCAATGCTAAAGCCTATAAATACCTTATCGGAGAAATGGTAGCCGAGGTTGATCAGCAGGTTTACGGTATTTACCTGTGGTGATTGAACATGGAACGTGTCAATGTTTGCCTTGATGTTTTCTTTAAACAACACACCGGGTCCTGTGCTGCCCGAAGTAAGTTTAGCAGGAGCGGTGATATAGTATTGATCGCGGCCGAAGTAAGCGGTTGCCCTTGCACCCAGACCTATTGTTACTTTTCTTTTCTTGCCGAGATTCCAGTTATAAAAATAATTTACTGTAAATGTGCCCTGCCTTCTGGCCACTGCAAATCCGGCTTCAGCAAGTTGATCGTGTGATGTACGCAGTTGTGCATACGCTATATTTCCTGTTAACAGCAGTAGAAGTATTATACTGTACTTTTTCATAGCCGGGTATTTATACCAAAGCTATCATGCAGCCGGTATATATACTGTCGCGCGGCCGACAGGGCTGTACTTTCTATAACGTTCGCTTTACCGCAGGTTGTTGATGTCGCGAATCAGAATCTTCTTACGATCGAAGTTGATCAGGTTCTGTTCTTTCAACTCGTTCAGAATAGTTGTAACGGTTTGACGCGATGTGCCGGTTAATGATGCAATATCCTTATGCGTGAGCTTGGTGGGTATCATGGTTTCAAAACCAACACGTTGTCCTTTCCAGGCTGCGGTATCTTTTAAAAATTCGATCACGCGGGTGCGTGCATCTTTAAAAACGAGAAGTTCGAGTTTACGCTCCAGCTTCATCAGCCGCAGGCCTATCAACTTTAATATCTTAAAGCTAAGTTCTTTATTCTCGAACATGAGGGCCTTCAGTTCATCAATGGTAAGCGGGCATATTACAGCTTCGCACATGGCTTGCGCAAAATCTCTGCGCCTGTCCTCACCGGCCAGGGCGAGCTCTCCGAATATTTCACCGGTGGTTAAAATAGACGATACTACTTCTTTGCCGTCATCCAGGTAATGCCCGATCTTGATCCTTCCATCCACGATCAGGTAAATATTGGAGGCAGTGTCCTCCGGCACATAAATAAAGTCATCTTTTTTATAGCGGATAAACTCGTGCTTATCGCCCATCTTCTTTACTTTGTGCGGGCAAAGAATATGGTAAAGATTTACACTTTCAAAGTACCAGAGTGCTGCTGCTGATGAAGTTGCCATACCTGCTTAATTCATATTACTGATATACCGTATGAGGGATCTTACACTTAGTGAAATCTGGATTTACCCGGTGAAATCATTGGGAGGAATACGTTTATCGTCCAGCAAAGTTATGGAAAAAGGACTTTTATATGACAGACGGTTTATGCTGGTTGATGAAAGTGGAAAATTTATGACGCAGCGTGTATACCCGAAGATGGCCTTGTTCAAACTTTCCATAGCCGATAACACGCTTACGGTGCATCATCAGCACGATACACTCACTATACCGGTAGCACCGAAGCCTAAGGACGCTGCAGCTTCCGTTCAGATATGGGCAAATATAGTGCAGGCGCACGAAGTTGACACTGCCTATAGCACATGGTTTACCGAGCGGCTGGGTATAAAATGTAAACTTGTATTCTTCCCGGAAGAATATGAACGCCCGGTTGATCCTGCCTATAAAGTAAATGATGAACAGGTAAGTCTTGCCGATGCATATCCTTTTCTGATCATCGGACAATCATCATTGGATGATTTGAATGCGCGGTTAAAAGAAGCTGTACCGATGAATCGTTTCAGACCTAATTTTGTTTTTACCGGAGGCGATCCGTTTGAAGAAGATCACTGGCGGAACTTTCAAATTGGCAGCAATGGTTTTATAGCGGTTAAACCTTGTGCGCGTTGTGTACTCACTACGGTAAATCAGGATACTGCCGAGAAAGGTGCAGAGCCGTTGAAGACGCTGGCATCGTATCGTACACGGAATAGTAAAGTATATTTCGGACAAAACCTGGTAGCAACCAATTACACGGAAATAAAAGTAGGAGATAAAATAACCCTCGGATAATTATATATACAGATCATTTGACACATGACGTCCCTTTATCTTAAAGCTGTTCACATCATTTTTATTGTTACGTGGTTTGCCGGACTTTTCTACATGCCGAGGCTTTTCGTTTACATCATTGAATCGCACGCCAAGCCTGAACCGGAAAAGAGTATACTGTTAAGGCAACTTAACCTGATGGCTTCGCGTCTGTGGTATGGCATTACGTGGCCATCGGCTATTATTACGTTGGGGATGGGAACATCGCTTCTCATCAATCAACCCGAATGGCTCAGCATGGGGTTTATGCACATGAAGCTCACGCTTGTTTTTCTGTTGTATCTATACCATGTTTCTTTGCAGGTGATCCTGAATCAACTTAAAAAAGGAACGGTAAAATATACATCGCAGCAAATGCGTTTGTGGAATGAAGTGTCTACATTATTTCTGATCAGTATTGTATTTTTGATCGTTCTAAAAAATGCCTTGAGCATGCTGTGGGGGCTCGCAGGGTTACTCGCAGTGGTTATACTGATCATGACAGGCATGAGAGTTTATAAAAAATTCAGAAAAGATGAATAACAAGTCAATGGCAAATAACAGCATGGTAAAATATGTCATGTTCCTGGCGATTGCATCAGGTCTTTTATTAGCATCGTGTGCTGAAAAGAAAGAAGCAGCGCTTCCCATCTTCGGCGAGAAGGATGTACAGAATGGCGATACTATATATCATACCATTGCTGATTTCAAGTTTGTTGACCAGGACAGCGCATTTGTTACCAACGAGACTTTCAAAGACAAAATATATGTAGCGGATTTCTTCTTCACTTCCTGCCGTACGATTTGTCCGATCATGAAAACACAAATGCTACGGGTATATGATTCTATCCAGGATGAACCCGATGTGTTGTTACTCTCGCACAGTATAGATCCGGAATATGATACCGTTGGCTTACTGCACGATTATGCCGAACGCCTTGGTGTTAAGAGTAACAAATGGCATTTTGTTACCGGCTCCAAAGAAGACATCTATAAGATAGCACAGACCAGTTACTTCGCTACCGCGATGGAAGACAAGTCTGAACCGGATGGTTTCATTCACAGCGGTGCATTCCTGCTGATCGATAAAGACAAAAGAATACGGGGCAAGTACGATGGTACAAAAGAAGAAGATGTGAATCGTTTGCTCGCAGAAATTCAGCGCCTGAAAAAAGAATATGCGAAGTAAGCTCATGGCAGAAAGTGGAAAGAAGATACGGTATATATCTATAGTGTTGAGCTTTCTGCTGTTGGCATTTGGATTTCAATATTGTTCCGGCAAAAAATCTGATTCCAATATATCATCAGAAGCACCGGTTAAGCAGCAGCAGTATTATGTTCAGGGCGAGCAGCTATACCTGAAACACTGCAGTAACTGCCACCAGAAAAATGGTACCGGGCTCGGACTGCTATATCCGCCTCTGGCAAAGTCAGACTACGTGGACAATAATTTTGAATCCGTTATATGCCTGATGCGCTACGGCATTGAAGGCGAACTGGTAGTGAATGGAAAAAGTTTTAACAAGGCTATGCCGGGTATACCTTCCCTCTCTGACCTGGAGATAGCCGAAATTGCAACGTATCTATATAATACCTGGGAACATCAACGCGACAGCATTGACTTAAAAGATGTAAGCAGGATACTGGATAACTGCAAGGAAGTATCTGTATCAAAGTAAAAATTTCAGAGAGGTCGTCATGACTAAATTAACCGGAAGTATAGTTGTTCTATACTTTATCATCACTTCTGCATTCGGGCAATCGTCCGATCTTTTTTCCGAAGGACTTATTCTTGAAAAAGATTTTAAGGTAGAAGCAGCCCTGCAGAAGTACGAGCTATTCATCAAATCGCATCCTCATCACGCGCAGGCGTTAACACATGCCAGTCGCATGCTTTCAAATATAGGCGGACGTTTACCGCTTGATAAAAAAGAAGAGAAGCAGAATTACTATGGCCGCGCCAAGGCGTATGCTGTTCGCGCTATAGCATTGAACAACAGTGATACAGAAACGCATTTAGCCTATATTATCGCAATCGGACTTATGACCGAAGTAGCAGGCTCGCCCCGCGAAAAAATTCAGGATGCCAAGACAATATATACTGAAGCAGAGACGCTTCTCAAACTGGACTCTACGTTTGCTCCTGCTTATTTTATACTCGGCAAATGGCACTTTGAGTTAGCACGTCTTACCTGGATTGAACAAATGGCCTGCAAACTTTTCTTCGGTGGTTTACCAGAAGGTATATCCATGGAAGCAGCGATTGAAAATTTCAAGAAGGCAAGTATACTTCAACCGAATACTATACTCTTTCTATACGGTGAAGCTTCGGCTTGTCATTATGAGGGCGAAGATGAAAAAGCAATCAGGCTCCTGAAACAAGCACTGGCGTTGCCTCCGAAGGAGCCCGATGATTTACCGCGCAAGGAACGTTGTTCGCAGTTACTGCGCGAGATTGAATAAAGGTTGATACGTGTTTAGGTGTGTACGTGTTTACGTACAGAGGCCTACATATACTTCATATCGATGCTGATGTCGAGGTCTTTTTGATCGGGTTGTAAATCGATCTGGGCCTTTTCGAATGAGGGTGGTCCTACAGCGCCCATGGCGTTGTTTGAGAAACCAAAACCCTCTTTTGGTATACCGAGTTTATTTTTATCGAGGTCTTTGTTACGATTCGCATCGTGTAACACACTCACGGCATATTTGCCCGGCTTCAGGTCTTCAAATACAACCGTTACTTCGTTACCGGATGCCTTGGCAATTTTACCCTCGGTAGCGTTTCTCGGGAAGTCTTTGTCGTTATCGAACAAGCCTACCAGGATGTCTCCTTTATGTCCTTTAATATTCTTTACCGTTACCTGTAACTTCGTCTGTGCCATAACACTTATTCCTGCACACAACATCAGGCACAACATCATACTCTTTTTCATACTAATCTGTTTAAAGTTTTGAAATATATAACACTTTGGGCGCTATCTGTTCTGCGTGTGTTCAAAAAATTATGCCAGAAATCACCATGTCTTTTGTCTTCCACAAATAACCGTTCATACGTTATAAGCATTTTTTGGAATCCCGGGGTTAACTCTTCGTTAGTTGGGTGACAACACGTTCGGGGTAATTTCGTAACTTTCCTTAATTCCAACCCAAAATAACTAACATGGCATCTCTCACGCTTAAAATCAACAACAAAACACATACGGTAGATGTTGATCCTAAAATGCCGCTACTCTGGGCCATACGCGATGTAGTAGGATTAACCGGTACCAAGTATGGTTGTGGTATTGCTCAATGCGGAGCCTGCACCGTACACCTGGCCGGCACACCGGTGCGCTCATGCTCTATACCGGTATCCGCTGCTGCCAATAAAGATATTGTTACGATCGAAGGACTTTCAACGGACAACTCTCACCCCGTACAACAAGCCTGGATTGCCGAGCAGGTACCTCAGTGCGGCTATTGCCAGTCTGGTCAGATCATGGCGGCAACTGCATTATTAAAGAAGACGCCTAATCCTACCGACAAAGATATCGATACAGCCATGCAGGGACACATCTGCCGCTGTGGTACATATCCGCGCATTCGTAAAGCGATCAAAGCTGCAGCACAACTGATGAATCAGAAAGCGAGCATCAAATAACCGGTGACATTTTCATCTGGCTCTGACTATATATAGTCTGCCATTTGTTCAACAATCATCGTTTATCCTATATACATATACTTTTACAGCTATACCATGGAAGCAATATCTAAAAATATATCGCGGAGAAACTTCATTAAATTCTCCAGCCTTACCGGTGCTGCATTAACGTTAGGACTTTACTCGCAGGCTGCCGGTAAAGAGGCCGAGGTTTTAACTCCGCAAGCAGCTGAAAACCTGGGCATAGAAATGAATGCCTGGATTACCATTGACACCAATGGAAAAGTTACCATTACCAACCACCGCTCTGAAATGGGACAGGGTTCTTTCCAATCTGTTCCTCAAATGATAGCAGAAGAACTGGAAGTAAATCTGAGCGATATAAATATAGTCTTCGCGCAGGGTAACAATGCGAAGTATGGAAGTCAGATAACAGGCGGAAGCTCAACCATACGCGGCACCTATAAAAAACTTTTAAAGCTTAGTGCTACAGCACGCGAGATGCTGATTGAAGCCGCTGCTAAAAAGTGGAACGTATCGAAAGCAGAATGCTATGCTGAAGGTGGACGTGTGATCCATAAACCATCCGGCAAAAAATTCCATTATGGCGAACTTGTTCAGGAAGCATCCAAACTGGAAGCTCCGAAAAATGTAAAGCTCAAATTACCGGAAGAGTATAAAATTATACGCAAGCCTTTACCACGCCAGGATACACCCCTGAAAACAAATGGCACCGCTATATTTGGTCTCGATAAAAAATTACCGGGCATGCTATATGCGGTGGTTGAGAGAAATCCACGCTTTCAAGGTAAAGTAAAAAGCTTTGATGATACCGAGACAAAAAAGGTACCGGGCGTAAAACATGTGATACCGGTAAAGATGAGTGTGTTCAATACATTTCGTGAAGGTGTTGCTGTTGTTGCCGACAATTTATGGTCGGCCATGCAGGGACGAAAAGTATTGAAAGTTGAGTGGGATGATTCTGGTTTTGAACACCTGAGCACCGAGCAACTATATAGCCGGATGAGTGATGCGTTGAAAAGTAACAACACGCTATCGGTACGCACCAAAGGAGATGCGGAAGTGGTATATCAAAAGTCGGCAAATAAAATTGAAGCAACGTATGAGACTCCATACGAGTCGCATGCCTGCATGGAGCCGCTTAACTGTATAGCACATTACCAAGATGATAAAGTTGAGATATGGGGTCCTATACAAGGACCAGACTGGGTTC
>CBIHOZ010000181.1:0-14331 GCA_966211525.1 uncultured Chitinophaga sp.
CTACAGCCGTGTTGTTACTAATCACCTGTTTGCTCATGATGTTCATCTGTCGTGTTCCAACCAAATATTTAGCGATGCTGGTATTTGTTGGTTTGCTCTTCGGTGCATTGGCGATCAAGTTTGGTAGCCGCGGTGAGACAGCGAAGAACAGGATCACCAACTTCATCAACGGAACAGAACTTCCGTTCCAAGCCAAGCACGCGCGCATTGCCGTTGCAACGGGCGGGGTAGTGGGCAAAGGTCCGGGTAACAGTGATCAGCGAAATATACTGCCGCACCCTTACTCTGACTTTGTATACGCTATTGTGATTGAAGAGTATGGTATGTTGGGAGGTATCATTGTTCTGGCGCTATACCTGTTACTGCTGCATCGGGGAATGAAAGCATCCTATAACAGTGAGCGAGCCTTCGGAGGTTTACTCTCGGCAGGGCTATGTTTCGATCTCGTCTGTCAGGCCATGGTAAATATGGGCGTTGTGGTTGGACTCGGGCCAATCACAGGACAACCCTTGCCCTTGATATCAATGGGTGGTACATCCATGGTGTTTACAGGTTTGTCCATTGGAATTGTGTTGAGTGTGAGCCGCGGAGAACAAGACCGTGCATGGGCAGAACAAACCGGTGAAGTAAAAGAGAAGGATAAAGAAAAAGAACCGAAGAATGTGCCGGCCGCAAAAGCTGCAGCATAATATATAGTATAGATTGAACGGATATATAGCTTGACGCAACAGCAACCATACAGATTGATCATTAGCGGAGGAGGTACCGGAGGACATATCTTTCCGGCCGTAGCGATTGCGAATACTTTTCGCGAGCGTTATCCCGATGCTGATATACTCTTTGTGGGTGCACAAGGCCGAATGGAAATGACACGCGTTCCGGAAGCAGGCTATAAAATTGTCGGACTTTGGATTAGCGGTTTACAGCGCAAGCTTACGTTGTCCAATTTGTTGTTCCCGATCAAGATGATCGTAAGCTATATGAAAGCGCGCGCGATTGTAAAACAGTTCAAGCCGCATGCTGTTATCGGAACGGGTGGTTATGCCAGTGGTCCGATTATGATAGCAGCAACACGTGCCAATATACCTTCTGTTATACAGGAGCAAAATTCATTTGCAGGTCTGGCCAATAAACAGGTAGCAAATAAAGTAAGCAAGGTATGCGTGGCGTATGACGGGATGGAGAAGTATTTCCCGAAGGAGAAGATCGTATTTACCGGCAACCCGGTGCGTAAAGATATACTGAGTACCGATACCAAACGCGAGAAAGCGTTAAGTCACTTCGGGTTCAGCGGCAATGTAAAAACGTTGCTGATCATTGGGGGAAGCCTCGGGGCAAGGACGATCAACGAGAGTATACTGGCAGGCATTGGTAAACTTGGCGAAGCACAGATACAAGTGATCTGGCAAACCGGTAAAGGATATTTTGAGACCTATAAGAATCAGCTCGGCAACTACGATACGAAAAAGATCCGCGTTCAGGATTTTGTTCGCGAGATGGACCTGGCGTACGCGGTTGCTGATATCGTGATATCACGTTCCGGTGCACTGGCGGTATCTGAACTTTGCATCGCGAAGAAAGCATGTATACTGGTGCCGTCTCCCAATGTAGCGGAAGACCATCAGACCAAAAATGCAAAGGCATTGGCGGATAAAGATGCAGCGATACTGATTCCGGATAAAGATGCAGGCACAAGGCTGGTAGATGAAGCGCTCCAGCTTTTGTTTGATGAAAGCCGTGCCGAAAAGCTTCGGGCTAACATTGCAAAACTTGCCAAGCCAAACGCCACGGAAGATATAGTAAATGAGATTGAAAAATTAATTGCGCATAAGTAAGTGAAGATCGAACAATACGATAATGTTTTTTTTCTCGGTATAGGTGGTATCGGTATGAGCGCCCTCGCACGGTGGTTCATGAAGAAAGGCCTGAAGGTTTCCGGCTACGATAAAACTTCTACCAAGCTTACGGAAGCGTTGCAACAGGAAGGCATGCAGATACACTTTGACGATAAAGTTGATCTGATACCAACTGAAGTGCGCGAGCAGAAAGATAAAACGCTGGTAGTGTTTACTCCGGCTATTCCGAAAGATCACCAGGAGCACGCGTATCTCAAGGAGAAAGGCTATACCATTCTGAAACGTTCAGAAGTTTTAGGACTAATCACGAAAGGCTATAAAACCATTGGTGTAGCGGGTACGCATGGTAAAACAACAACGTCATCGCTAGTGGCGCATATTCTGAAATCGGCCGGCAGGAATATGGTTGGATTTTTAGGAGGTATCACCACCAACTATAATTCAAACCTGGTGATGCAGGGCGATGTAAATCCGGATACGCTGGTAGTGGTGGAAGCTGACGAGTTCGATCGTTCGTTCCTGCGGTTGTTCCCGCAGATCGCGGTGATCACCTCGGCCGATGCAGACCACCTGGATATATATGGTGATCACGACAGTCTGATCACTTCGTTCAAAGACTATATCAAGCAGATTAATAACGGAGGCTCGCTGATCATTCACGAATCCGTAGCAGAAATGCTGGCGAGTGATGTGAGCCACGTCAGTAAAAGTATATATAGCATGAGCCGGGGACAATTTTTTGCCGGCAACATTACCGCGATGAGTGGATTTTTTGAGTTCGACCTCCACGGATTTGGCAAGGTCGAGCACGTCAAGCTCGGTGTCCCTGGTTTTCATAACATTGAAAATGCCATTGCAGCTGCTATAGCAACTCACCAGTGTGGTATAGATATAGCAACAATTGTAAAGGCGCTTGAAACATTTACAGGCGTTAAACGTAGGTTTGAGTTTATTGTGAAAGGCAAGAAGGTTATATACGTGGATGACTACGCACATCATCCAACCGAGATAGAAGCTTTCTTACGTTCCATGAAATCGATGTACCCTTCGCGGAAGCTTACGGTTATATTCCAGCCACACCTGTACTCACGCACGCGTGATTTTGCAGAAGGTTTTTCAAAAAGCCTGAGTCTGGCAGATGAACTATACCTGATGGATATATACCCGGCACGCGAACTGCCGATACCGGGTGTTGATTCAGATATGATTTTCAAGGATATAACAAGTCCGGTGAAGCATCGCTGTAACAAGAGTGACCTGATGGAGAAATTAGGACACAGCGACCTGGATGTTATTGTAACCGTAGGAGCAGGCGATATCGATACATTTATTGAGCCTATAAAAGAATTGGTGCTGAGGAAGTATGAAGTTTAAGTTTAACCTGAAGCGTGAAGTCAAGATCGGTGCCGCTATACTTGTTGTACTGGCGATCATTGCTTTTACCGAGCGCAGACGAGGCGAGGTTTCGATAAAAGATATATCAGTAAAGATTGATAACGTTCATGAGAATCATTTCCTGGACGAAGGCGATGTAATGAAGCTGATGCAGCTGAACCAGGAAAATCTGAAAGGTGCTGAAATCACCACGGTAAACCTGAAAGAAGTTGAGAAGCGTGTAAAGGCTGAACCCTTTATAAAAGACGCGCAGTTATACAGCGACCTGAAAGGAAATGTAGTAGTAAATGTAGAGTTGCGCAGGCCGGTAGCCCGGATCGTTCGCAACGATGGACCGGACGGATATATAGCAGAAGACGGAAGAGTGATGCCGGTGTCTGAAAGATTTACTTCGCGTGTGGTGCTGGTGAGCGGGGCCTATATCCGTCAACTGTTGAAACAAAAAACAGTAGATGAAACGGAAGAGGGCAAGCAATTGCTGGAACTGATCAAAGCGATACGCGAGGATGAGTTCTGGAGCGCACAGATTGCTCAATTGGACATTGACAGTAAAGCGCGTGTTACAATGTTCTCGCAGGTAGGGGATGAACGCATCGAGTTCGGTAAACCCGATAACCTCGAAGCGAAGTTCAGAAAGCTGAAGATCTTCTATAAAGAAATTCTTCCGCGCATGGGCTGGAACAAATACCAGCGCGTGAACCTGGAGTACGAAGGGCAGATTGTAGCGGAGTAAAATTGAGACAACGACACTGGCGACAGTATATATCCTGAAAAGGAGATTTAAGAAGAAAGAAAACAACCACTATAAAAAAAGTTTACAACCATGGGACAGGAAAAAATAGTAGTAGGGCTTGACATAGGCACAACCAAGATCTGTGCTATTGTTGGCCGTAAGAATGAATTCGGAAAACTCGAGGTTCTCGGCATGGGTAAAGCTGAGTCTGAGGGTGTGGTAAAGGGGATCGTTTTCAATATTGATAAAACTGTATACGCAATTGAGAAAGCGATTCGTGATGCCGGCGACCAGGCAGGGATTGATATAGGTGTGGTAAATGTAGGTATAGCTGGTCAGCACATCCGTTCATTTATACAACATGGTGGTATTACCCGCACGTCCAAGGAAGATGAAATTACCGTGGCAGATGTAGAACGTCTCACGCAGGATATGTATCGCATGGTGGTTCCTCCCGGAAGTCAGATCATTCACGTGATGCCACAAGACTACATGGTTGATTATGAAGATGGAATTAAGGAACCGGTGGGTATGTCGGGTGTTCGTCTGGAAGCAGACTTCCACATCATCACGGCACAAACCAACGCGATCAACAATATAAATAAATGTGTACGCAGAACAGGTTTGGAAATTGATGACCTGATTCTCGAACCACTGGCGTCTAGCCTGGCCGTGTTGAACGATGAAGAGAAAGAGGCCGGTGTGTGTCTCATCGACATCGGTGGTGGTACGACAGATATAGCTATATTCTATGATAACATTATTCGTCACACGGCCGTGATTCCGTTTGGCGGTAACATTATCACCAATGATATCAAACAGGGGTTGATGGTTCTGCCACAGCAGGCAGAGCAGTTGAAGACGCGCTTCGGAAAAGCTATAGCCGAAGAAGCGAGTCCGAATGAGATCGTTTCAATTCCGGGTATACGAAACCGTGCAGCCAAAGAGATCTCGGTAAAGAATCTTTCCAACATCATCGAAGCGAGAATGGAGGAGATCATCGAGATGGCGCATGCAGAGATTATAAGCTCTGGTTTTGAGAACCGGTTGGCTGGCGGAATTGTGATCACGGGTGGAGGTTCGCAGTTAGCAAACCTCAAGCAACTGGTAGAGTATATGACCGGTATGGATACACGGATTGGATATCCGAACGAACATCTGGGCAAGAGTAAAATTGAAGCGATAAAGAGTCCTATGTATGCAACGGCAGTAGGACTGGTGCTCGCTGGATTCCGGTCCTTGGACGAACGTGAAGACCGCTACAAGGAAGCGCGCGAAGTAATAGCAGTGAAGAATGCTGCTGCTGTGAAACCGAAGAAGCCCGTCTCATCAAAAAGTTTCTTCAACGACATCTTGAATAAGACCAAGAGTCTGTTGATCGATGATCTTGACGGAAAGAATGAATATTAAAATGCGATCAGCTATAGGGCATTGAATATATAGTATATATTTTGCGCACTGATCCGAAAAAAAGAAAACAACCACTAAAAGTTTATAATCATGTTTGAAACAGGATCCTACAAATTTGAAGTTCCGAAGCACAGCCAGACTCGGTCGATCATCAAGGTGATCGGTGTTGGCGGTGGCGGAAGCAATGCTGTGAATCACATGTACAAACAAGGCATTAAAGATGTTGAGTTTATCGTGTGTAATACGGATAACCAGGCGCTGAATGGCAGCCCGGTGCCGAATAAACTTCAGATTGGTACCAACCTGACCGAAGGGTTAGGCTGTGGTGCGAACCCTGAAGTTGGAAAGAATGCTGCGCTTGAAAGTAAAGAGCAGATACGCGAAATGCTGAACGGTACAAAAATGGTTTTTGTAACGGCTGGTATGGGCGGTGGAACAGGAACAGGTGCTGCTCCTGTCATTGCCAAGATCGCGAAAGATATGGACATCCTTACGGTAGGAATTGTTACTGCTCCGTTTGGATTTGAAGGAAAGAAAAAAACAGCGCAAGCCGAAATGGGTATAGAAGCGTTGCGTCAGAACTGTGATACCGTACTGGTAATTCTGAACGACAAGCTTCGCGAGATATATGGTAATCTCTCCATCAACCAGGCATTTGCGCAGGCTGATAATATATTAACGACTGCTGCGAAAGGTATAGCAGAGATCATCACATTGGCAGGCTATGTAAACGTAGACTTCCAGGATGTACGCACCGTAATGTTAAATGCCGGTGCAGCCGTGATGGGATCTGTTGAGACACGTGGTGATAACCGCGCGAAGAAAGCAGCCGAAGGTGCTCTAGCCTCTCCGTTGCTTGACAACCGCGACATTATGGGAGCGAAGAAAATATTGCTTTCCATTATCTCTGGTGTGGAAGCAGAACTGCAGATGGATGAGTTATCGGAGATCACGGAATATATACAGGAGCAGGCCGGTGAAGAAGCAGAGATGATCTTCGGTCACGGTGTTGATCCTGATCTAGGTGACAGAATTCGTGTAACAGTTATTGCTACCGGTTTTTTGTCAGATTCCAGAATAGCAGCAACATCATCATCAACTCCTAAAAAACAGGAAGATGTAAAGAAGGTGCATGATCTGGAACGTTCACAAGGCTGGTTGTTCAACGGTAATGTTGACAGCTCGGTTAATAATTCCATGAACGAGAAGAAAGATGTTGAACTGAAGACCAAACAGCAGGAGCCGAAGCCGGAAAAAAACGATGATAAGCCGCAGGAGCGTGAAGTAACTTTTTCCGGTCCTTTTAATAGCAGATTTGAACAGCCTACGCGTACGGATGATGAAGGCGAAGACAGTCTCTTTCGTGATGACGACTTCGATGTAACGTCTGTACAATATGGTGACCAGGTTATTAATGATGACGGCATGATGGAGCTTCGCACTACGAAGCAACGTCTGCAGCAACAGGCAAAAGAACGTCATGACAAACTGAAGCAAGTACGCAAGTCTGAAATGACGAAGGAAGAGTTCAACGAGAAGTGGTCACTGCCGGCATACCTGCGCAGAGGTGTGAAGATGCAGGATGTACCGCACTCATCAGAGCCGTTCATCTCCAAGTATAACCTGAATGATGACAATAATATTCTAGGTAACAACAAGTTTTTGCACGACAATGTAGATTAACAGAATCGCATCTATACTATATATAGGTATAGGTGCCGCTGAAGATATGGCACTTCGGCACGACAGGTCATTTACTCCATTCGTAGTGGTTGTTGGTTGTAAATATTTTTTGCCGGTGTCGGGTGCCAATTTTTTAAAGTGTAGTAGCGCGAATTTTTTGTCCTGACCCGGTTGGGATCGCGCAAGGCAGTGCCGGACGTTGACCGCGTCCGGCATTTGTTTTTTTAAGCTGCAGGTTTCTGGCTGCTGGCTGCAAGACTGGTGTCGTATGGGATGTTTCTCCTCGCCTTGGTTCCGTTATCATGTTCAAGTTTAAACGCTTTACATAGATTATGCCTTTTGTTTTGATATATCATAATTCTATGTATATTCGTTCTATGTATTCGAAGGAACTGCTGAAGGGCACGCTCACGGCTATAATTTTGAAATTATTGGCGGAGCATGAGAGAATGTATGGCTACGAGATTTCGCAGCATGTAAAGGAACTGACAGATGGTAAAATTCATCTGAAGGATGGCTCACTATACCCGGCTCTTCAAAAGATGACTGCCGATGGATTGCTTTCTTATAAAGAGGAATATATAGGGAAGCGCGTGCGCAAATATTACTTCCTTACTAAAAAAGGACAGAAGGAGAAGGTTGCTTATCTCGAAGAGCTGAAAGACTTTATGGGTACGCTGAACAAGATCGTTTTTCCGCAATTAAAATCGATATGACACTCTCCGAAGAGCAGGTTGAGTATATACGAAGCCGCGTTAAGCATGGTGGTATAGGTATGGCTGCCTTACAAGACGATGTGCTTGATCATTTATGTTGTGTGATAGAACTGAAGATGGAAGAAAATATACCCTTTGATGTAGCACTTACTACAGCTATACAGGAATTTGCCCCGGAGGGATTAGCAGAGATAGAACAGGAAACACTTTTATTGTTAAACGCTAAACTGATAAATATGAAAAAGATCATGTATGGAATTGGCTTCGCCTCTACCAGCAGTATGAGTATGGGCGTTACGTTTAAGCTCTTGCACATGCCGGGTGGCGACCAGTTAGTAACGTATGGCTTTTTAACTTTTGCGCTCGTCTTTTTGCCATTGGTGGTTATTAACCATTTCAAGGTAAATTTAGATGCTTCGTGGACAGACCGTGCGCGTATCTTCTTGGGTATACTCAGTGCACTTGCTACCGGTATGGCCATTATACTAAAATATTATAGCCTGCAATGGGCCGAAGTACTTTTACTTACAGGAGCAGCACTGTTCAGCTTTGGCTTCCTGCCGTTTTTGTTTTTTACGATGTATAAGAAATCAATTTCCTTGAAATAGCTGCGAGTTTTTTAGCTGCGAGTTACGAGCAAATGCAACGGTAACTATAGTATATAAACATTTCTGGTATTTTACTCATAGCTCGCGGCTCACAGCTCGAAACTAATCTCTAAGTTCTTTCCGCATGTACTTCGAACAAATCGGGCATTCCGTCCACTGGTGGCCGCGCGCGGGGCAGAACTTTCGGCCGAAGTATATAAATTGAAGATGGGCTTTATTCCACTTTTCTTTTGGAATGAGTCGTGTGTGGTGGTGTTAGGTTTTCTCTACACTTTTTCCGTTGGTTAATTGCCAGCGATAGGCGAGGCGATGTATATGGGTATCGACTGGGAAAGCCGGAATGCCGAACCACTGTGTCATAACAACGGATGCTGTTTTGTGTCCAACTGCCGGAAGTTCTTCGAGGGCCTCAAATGTATTTGGTACTTCTCCATTATACTTATCGATCAATATCTTCGATAACCCATATATACCTTTTGATTTCATAGGAGAAAGTCCGCAGGGACGAATGATCTCGCGAATCTCCTCCTCCGACATCTTTACCATGTCATACGGATTGTCTGCGCGCTTGAAGAGAGCCGGTGTTGTTTTATTAACACGTTCATCGGTACACTGTGCCGAGAGTAGAACAGATACGAGTAATGTATAGGCGTCTTTGTGATGCAACGGCACTTCCGGCTCCGGAAAATAATGATCGAGTGTAGCCAGGATGTCGGTTACTTTTTCAGCTTTCGTCATAGAATAATTACCGGTATAAAATAACGATCGGTATAGCCGCTTAGGGGTATAACAGATACTTCTCTCTTTTCTTTTTATATTCTTCCAGTCCGGCTTTCCATGTTTCGCGGATTTGCTCTTCAGTAAGTCCGTCTTTGATTTGTTGCTTCAGTTCAGTCGTGCCGGCCAGTGTATCGAAGTAAGGAATAAAGAATTTCTCCTTATCGGGATATGCTTTATATAGCTGGATCACATAGCTGAGATCAATCTTCTTCTGAACCGGTACATTTCGCAGATCGAGTCCGTAGCATAGTTTATTTTCGAGCGGAGGTGAAGTAGACATGCCCGGTATACTCACGGGTGTAAATTGAAACGGCATGTTCTTTAACTCCGGGTTACCGAGTATTTGAAAAGGTATCTGTGTTCCGCGACCAACGCTGATCACCGTACCTTCGAACAGACAGATGGATGGATAAAGGCGTATAGCCTGGTCGTTGGGCAGGTTTGGAGACGGACGCACCGGCAGCGAATATTCATCGGTGTGTTTCCAGTTCTTCATCTGAATCACTTCAATGTCGCACTTCACATGGTTGGCGAGCCAGCCTTCACCGTTTATCATGTGTGCTAATTCTCCAACGGTAAGTCCGTGCGTGATTGGTATAGCATGCATGGCTACCAACGACTTTAACGGATACTGGTTAATCGGTCCATCGACATACGCATTCGGATTGGGGCGGTCGAGGATAAACATTTTTTTATTTAACTCAGCACAAGCCTCCATCATATAGTGCATGGTGCTGATATAGGTATAGAACCGCGTGCCTACATCCTGAATATCAAATACCACTATATCTACATTGCTAAGTTGCTCGGGCGTAGGTTTGTAATTTTTACCATAGAGCGATACTACCGGTAAACCCGTTTTACTATCGACACCATCTTTTACATGTTCACCATCAGCGGCAGCTCCGCGAAAGCCGTGCTCCGGACCGAAGATCTTCACGAGGTTTGCTCCGAGGCTTTTCAATGTGTCGGCTAAATGTTTTTTGCCGACTATGGAAGTCTGATTTACCACAAGTGCTATGCGCTTGTTCTGCAGTTTGCTCAACAGAACATCGAGTTGCTCGGCTCCCAGTGCGAGCGTGCCGGGCTTTTCCACAGGCGCAGTTTGTTCGGCAACGCGAGGTTTCTCAACAGGAGGTGGTGGTGTGGTGGTAGTGGTTGTATTTTTAGGACTGCGACAGGCGATACTGGCCAGCAACAGAAATAATATTTTTACTCTCATACACAGTTATTAAAAGATGATAGTCTTTGATAGCGGCTTTTCAAATCCTATTTTGCATCAGTCATTACGCTGAAAAGTTAGTAAGAAGAGTTGAACCTTTCGTATTTCATATCCAAAAGAATAAGCCGCGAACAAAAGCAGGGCTTCTCATCTACTATTCACAGAATCGCCATCTTCAGTATTGGTATTGGATTAGGTGCTGCTATTGTTTCGTTTCTGATCATGAAGGGATTTCAGGAAACGGTGAAGAACAAGATATATAGTTTCAGCGGCCACCTCATGATCACTCGCTTCACCATGAATAACTCCACGGACGAACAACCGATGAAGTTTCATATAGATGTATATGATCACCCCGAACGTTATCCGAATGTTCGTCATGTACAGGAGTTCTCACACAAAGCTGGTCTGGTAAAGACGGATGAAGAAGTGCTGGGTGTGGTGATGAAAGGAGTGGGAAAAAGTTTTGACATAAAGTCGTTCGGTGAAAATTTACTGGAGGGAAAATTTATAGAGTTCCCGGACTCAGGTTATGCGAACCAGGTTGTTATCAGCAAGATCATCGCTGATAAACTCAACCTGAAAGTTGGTGATAACATCATTGTTCATTTCTTTCAGAATCCTCCGCGCTTCCGGAAGTTGAAAGTGGCCGGTATCTATGAAACGAATCTCTCGGAGTATTTTGATAGTAAAGTAATTATAGGAGATATACGATTGATCCAGCGATTGAATGACTGGTCAGACAGTCTCGCAGGAGGTATTGAAGTTTTTACAAAGGATGTTGATCACATTGATGATGCCGGACTTGCTATAGGGCAGAAGATGGATTTCGATCTGAACATTGAACGGGTTAGCGACCGCTATCAGCAGGTGTTTGAGTGGCTCAACCTGTTAAGTCGACAAGTCAATATTCTGCTTGGCATTATTCTTACGGTGGTTTGCGTCAACATGATTTCCATCGTGTTGATATTAGTAATGGAGCGAACACAAATGATTGGTATGTTAAAGGCACTTGGTGGAGGCGATAAATTGATACGCTCCATCTTTGTTTATCAAGGAGTAAGCCTTATACTGAAGGGTTTGTTGCTGGGCAACGTGATAGGTTTAGGGCTTTGTTATCTGCAATATCGGTTCAAATTCGTTAAATTGAATCCACACGATTATTATATGAGCGTTGTGCCCATTAGCTGGCATTGGGAAATCGTGGGATTGTTAAACCTGACTACCTTCCTGGTTGTTACGGTGGTGCTGCTGGTACCAACGATGGTAATTACGCGTGTAAGCCCAATAAAGGCGATTCGTTTCGATTAATGTTAATCAATGTTAATAATCGTTTAAACTTCAAATAATTTCCTACTTTTGTTATTGTAAGGAGCCCACCTTATACAGAAATGTTTTAATGTCATGCAATTAAAATTCAAAAATCCTGTCAGGCCTGACCTGACATCAACAATCCAGAAGCGAAACCGCAGGCTTCAAGCGTTTTTTAATGCTAAAAACCTCGATGTGCGGTTGCACGGTGATGCACAGAATCCGCTCATGGTATTATGCGGATGCGTTGGTCTGTCTGCTTATGTTCACAACTTTGACTTGCGTATGTTGGACAAGCCCAACCAAGGCGAAGTAATGCGGATTTTCAAGCTGACGGAAATTGTACAAGGTACACGCGAAGATGTTGTAGAATGGCTGCAGAAGTATCCGCAGATGCCGCTTTACCGCATTCAGCATGCTAACAGCAAATTGTTTTTGTGTGGTTTTAACTTTGTTGATCGCGAACAGAAGCTGGGTCGCTACCCGGTTTTTGCAAGAGAAGATTACCACATCTACAAACAACGTGAAGCTGCGGAAGACATTCTAAACATGCTAAAGGAAGATGGCTACGAAGCCGAGATCACCGAACCGGATCTGGAACTGGTGAAGTCGCACGTAGGACCTATCACTTTCGTAGGCTTGCAAGATTAGGCTTTCAAAAAACTTTAATCTGAGTGGTTGATCTGAAAAAGGTCAACCATTTTTTTTAGGGCTGTGCCGGTATATATTTCTTGAACCAGCTTTGGATCGTCATCTGTAAAACGCCAAAGAATGCTTCTTTAAAAATGCCAGGCGACATTTTGGATTCTCCGCGTGTGCGATCGGTAAAAATGATCGGCACTTCTTTTAACACAAAGCCAAATTTCCAGGCTATAAATTTCATTTCGATCTGGAAAGCATATCCCACAAATCGGATCTGGTCGAGTGGTATAGTTTCAAGCACTTTGCGGCTATAGCATACAAAGCCGGCTGTAGTGTCATGCACCGGTATACTGGTGATGAGGCGAACGTAACTGCTTGCAAAATAGGAGAGGAGTACGCGGCCCATCGGCCAGTTCACAACATTAACTCCCGTGGCATAGCGTGAACCGATGGAAACATCGCTTCCGAATTCAGCACATGAAAGGTATAGATGTATCAGGTCTTTCGGATCGTGCGAAAAATCGGCATCCATTTCCAATATATACTCATAGCCGCGCTCAAGCGCAAACTTGAAGCCGGTAATATAGGCTGTGCCGAGGCCGAGTTTACCCGGCCGTTTTAGTAAATGTAGTTTTGTTTCAGTCGGGGTGTTGTAAGCCTGCTGGAGTTGCTCTACGATCTGGGCGGTACCATCCGGAGAGTTATCGTCAACGATCAGGATATGAAACTCTTTGGGTAACCCAAATACGGTATCAATGATCGAGCGAATATTCTCCCGTTCCTTGTAGGTAGGAATTATGACAATAGCATTACTCACGACTTCCTTTTGGTTACTGACAAATCTATAAAAAGTAAAAAACTAAACAATCGATTTAAGATTTACCCATACTAAATTTAATACGCACAGCCGATGCTTTTAATTTCTGCAAAGCCTGATATTTTTTAGAATCTGTGCAAACCGCATGACGCTAACATCTGAAAACCAAATAAAAAAAAGGCTGAATGTTACTTCAGCCTTTCCTTTTATGTGAAGACGAGACGCTGTTAGTGTCCTTCGCCAGTTGAAACTTTTTCTTCTGAACCGAACGATGCAGAGAAGTAATCGCGGTTCATGCGCGCGATGTTGGTTAACTTAATTTCTTTCGGACATTCTGCTTCGCAGGCACCGATGTTCGTACAGTTACCAAAACCTTCTTCGTCCATTTGACTTACCATGGACATTGCTCTGCGATCGCGCTCTGGTTGCCCTTGCGGTAACAAAGCGAGTTGTGAAATCTTGGCAGATACATATAGCATCGCTGAAGAATTCGGACATGCTGCTACGCAGGCACCACATGCTATACATGCTGCTGCGTCCATCGCTCGTTCAGCATCATCTTTATTTACCGGAATAGCGTTGGCATCCTGAGCCTGGCCTGTGTTTACGCTTACGAAACCACCTGCGGCAATGATGCGATCGAACGCACCACGATCTGTTACGAGATCTTTTATAACCGGAAATGCTTTCGATCTCCACGGCTCTACATAAATAGTATCGCCATCTTTAAACGTACGCATATATAGCTGGCAGGTAGTGGCTGCATGGTGCGGGCCGTGTGCACGACCGTTGATATACATGCTGCACATACCGCAGATACCTTCACGGCAATCATGATCAAACGCAATAGGCTCTTCACCTTTACGCACCAGGTTGTCGTTCAATATGTCTATCATTTCCAGGAACGACATGTCGGCATTGACGTTGTCAATGCTATAGTCTACTAACTTACCTGGCGTATTAGCATTTTTCTGGCGCCAAACCTTTAAGTTAAATTTCATGATCCCTATTATTTATAACTTCTTGTTTGCATTTCAATGTTCTCATAAACCAAAGCCTCCTTGTGCATCACAGGGTCTGCATCAACTGATGTATGTTCCCATGCTGCTACATACGCGTACTTTTCGTCATCGCGTTTCGCTTCGCCTTCTTCCTGGT
>CBIHOZ010000182.1:0-14229 GCA_966211525.1 uncultured Chitinophaga sp.
GTAGCAACATCTGCTCCTGTAGTACAACAGGCAGCACAAACTCCGGCTGCACAACCTAAAGCAGCTGCAGAAGCACCGGCTTCCGGCAAGAAAACGATCGAGATCAAATCTCCTATGATCGGTACATTCTATCGTTCATCCAATCCGGATACCCCTCCGTTCGTTTCGGTTGGCGACAAGGTTTCAAAAGGACAAACCGTTTGTATCATTGAAGCAATGAAACTCTTCAACGAGATCGAATCAGAAGTATCAGGTACCATCGTGAAAGCACCCGTGGAAAATTCAAGCCCGGTTGAGTACGATCAGGTATTGTTTGTGGTAGAGCCTGATTAATCTATAGATATATAGTTTGAGGTTCAGAATTTAAAGTTACTGGCAGAAGTGCCGGCCTTAAATTCTGAACCTTTAAAATTTCAACCTTGAACGAACAAGCACTATGTTTAAGAAAATACTTATAGCGAATCGCGGTGAGATCGCCTTACGTGTTATCCGTACCTGCAAGGAGATGGATATTAAAACAGTAGCCGTATACTCTACAGCCGATCGCGAAAGCCTGCACGTACGTTTCGCTGATGAAGCCGTATGTATTGGTGATGCCCCCAGCAAAGACTCGTACCTGAATATACCACGCATCATTTCAGCAGCGGAAATTACCAATGCAGATGCTATACACCCGGGATATGGTTTCTTGTCTGAGCGCGCTGAGTTCTCTGCTATATGCCACGAGTACGGTATAAAATTCATCGGTCCTACACCTGCCATGATCAATGCTATGGGCGATAAGTCTACAGCGAAAGACACCATGAAGAAAGCAGGTGTACCGACTATTCCAGGTTCCGATGGTTTGCTCGGTTCTATTGAAGAAGGTATAAGCCTGGCAAAAGAAATAGGCTACCCAGTAATTGTAAAAGCAACAGCCGGTGGTGGTGGTAAAGGTATGCGTATCATCAACGATGAATCTGAATTCAAGAAAGCGTGGGATGACGCCAAGCGTGAAGCAGGTGCTGCCTTTGGTAACGATGGACTATATCTTGAGAAATTCGTTGAAGAACCTCGTCACATCGAGATCCAGGTAATGGGCGATCAATATGGTAAAGTATGTCACCTTTCTGAACGCGACTGCTCAATACAAAGAAGACACCAGAAGCTTGTTGAAGAAACCCCCTCTCCTATCGTAAGCCAGGAGCTGCGCGAGCGCATGGGTGAAGCTGCTATAAAAGGAGCTAAAGCTATAAATTACGAAGGTGCCGGTACTATCGAGTTCCTCGTAGACAAACACGGTAATTTTTACTTCATGGAGATGAACACCCGTATACAGGTGGAGCACCCGATTACCGAAGAAGTTACCGACTACGATCTGATCAAAGAACAGATCAAGTCTGCTGCCGGTGTACCTATATCCGGTACTAATTACTTCCCGAACCTGTACGCAATGGAGTGCCGTATCAACGCAGAAGATCCTGCAAACGGTTTCCGTCCTTCTCCCGGAAAAATTATCAACCTGCATTTACCCGGTGGTCACGGAGTGCGCGTAGACAGCCACGTATACGCGGGATATACTATACCTCCGAACTATGATAGTATGATTGCCAAACTGATCGTAAGCGGCCAGTCACGCGAAGAGGTAATTACCCGTATGAAGCGTGCCCTCAGCGAGTTTGTGATCGAAGGTATAAAAACAACTATACCGTTCCACCTTGCATTGATGGACAACCCAACGTTCCGTTCCGGTAAATTTACTACCAAGTTCCTCGAAACTTCATTTGATTTTTCTGTGATCAAGTAACCTTTCATCCGAAAGGGAACCACTCACATAATCTAATAGCAAAGGATACCATTTTCGGTATCCTTTTTTGCTTTTTGGATAACTTACTATCCAATAACTCATAAACCTAAATCTGATAACCTTGAAAAGACGAGATTTTGTTCAACTCGCGGGGTTAGGTATTGGCGGGATGCTGTTACCTTTCTCCACTTTGGGTAATCCGGTTCCGGTAGAGGCATTGCTGGATATACCGCTCGATATAGCACAGAAAAAACAACTGGCTGATGTAGCGCTCAACACAGCAAAATCCTCTGGTGCAACGTATGCAGACATCCGGATCGGGCGTTACCTGAATCAGTTCATTCTCACGCGCGAAAACAAAGTGCAAAATCTTGTTAACACAGAATCGTTCGGTGCCGGTATACGCGTCATCGCCAACGGTACGTGGGGATTTGCCGCTACTAACTCAGTAACCGCCGATGGTATACGCAAGGCTACATTACAAGCTATAGCGATCGCGAAAGCCAATGCTAAATTTCAGAAAGAGCCCGTACGGCTCGCTCCTGAAAAAGGACATGGCGAAGTGAGCTGGAAAACTCCGATTGTAAAAAACTCTTTCGAAGTACCGGTATCTGAAAAAACAGATTTACTCCTCAAAGCAAATGCTGCTGCACTACAGAACGGAGCAAGCTTTGTAAACTCCAACCTCTTCCAGATCAACGAGCAAAAATATTTCGCATCAACCGAAGGCTCCTATATCGATCAGGATATACATCGTATCTGGCCAACGTTTACCGTATCGGCAATAGATCGTGCATCCGGTAAATTTAAAACGCGCGATGCCTTAAGCGCACCCATGGGTATGGGATATGAGTATATGATTCCCAAGCCCGAAGACAAAGTTAAAGGTATAGCGGGCACCATGCTCTATCGCAACAGCTACGATATAGTAGAAGATGCCGGCATAGCAGCGAAGCAGGCCAAAGAAATGATTACCACGGCTAAATCTGTTGAGCCGGGTAAATATGATCTGGTACTGGAGCCGAATCACTTAGGACTTACCATACACGAATCAGTAGGCCACCCGTTGGAGCTTGACCGTATACTCGGCTACGAAGCCAACTATGCCGGAACAAGTTTCGCTACGCTCGATAAACTGAAATCAGGTAACTTCAAATACGGAAGCAACATCGTAAACATCTTTGCTGATAAAACACAGACCGGTTCACTCGGTGCTGTAGGGTATGATGACGAAGGCGTAAAAGCAAAACGATGGGACCTGATCAAAGACGGTATATTTGTTAACGTACAGGCTATACGCGACCAGGTACACATGCTCGGTCAGAATGAATCGCACGGCTGCTGTTACTCACAAAGCTGGAGCGATGTACAATTTCAGCGCATGCCGAACGTATCGCTCGCACCGGGTAAACAACCGTATACGCCGGAACAGATGATTAAAGATGTAGAGAAAGGTATATATATAGCCGGTCGCGGTTCTTTCTCCATCGATCAGCAACGCTACAACTTCCAGTTTGGCGGAACCGTGTTCTACGAGATCAAGAACGGACAGATCGCAGGTATGCTCAACGATGTAGCCTATCAATCGAACACGCAGGAGTTCTGGAACAGCTGCGCGAAGATCTGCGATGAAAAAGACTATCGTCTCTTCGGATCCTTCTTCGATGGAAAAGGACAACCTTCACAAGTGAGCGCGGTATCACACGGAAGTGCTACTACACGTTTCAACGGCGTGAATGTGATCAATACAGGCAGAACCATCTAACCCCGATCATTCATGAACAGAAGAGATTTTATGCAACTGGCCGGTATGGGTGCAGGCGCCATGCTCCTCCCTATATCTGCATTTTCAAACCCGGTAGATCCGGCACGCATGCTCGATCCGCTGATGGATGCCCAGCAGAAAAAACAACTCGCAGATATAGCGCTCAATACGGCAAAGTCATTGGGCGCTACCTATGCAGATGTTCGCATCGGTCGTTACCTGAACCAGTTCGTGATTACACGTGAAAAGAAAGTTCAGAATATAGTGAACACTGAATCGTTTGGTGTAGGTATACGTGTAATTGTAAACGGTACGTGGGGCTTTGCTGCCAGCAACAGTGTTACACCCGATGGTATAAAGAAGACTGCCGAGCGCGCTGCTGTTATCGCGAAAGCGAATTCCAAATTTCAGAAGGAGCCGGTAAAGCTTGCTCCTGAAAAAGGACACGGTGAAGTAAGCTGGAAGACTCCGATAAAGAAAAATGGTTTTGAAGTTCCGGTAAAAGACAAAGTAGATTTACTGATAGCGGCTAACTCCAAAGCGATGGAGAAGGGCGCGAGCTTCGTTAACAGTCTGATGTTCCTGGTAAACGAGCAAAAGTATTTTGCATCAACAGAAGGTTCCTATATCGACCAGGATATACATCGTACATGGCCGAGCTTTACGGTTACGATGATCGATCGCGCCTCCGGGCAATTCAAGAACCGTTCGGCCTTCAGCGCACCCGTTGGTATGGGCTACGAGTATCTGGATGCAAAAGCGGAAGATAAGATTGAAGGTCCCGGCGGAATTATACTCTATAACAAATCATACGACATTGTAGAAGATGCGGGTATGGCTGCTGAACAGGCGAAGCAAATTATCGCAGCCAAATCAGTTGAGCCAGGTAAATACGATCTGGTACTTGAACCTTCACACATGTGGTTAACGATACATGAATCGGTTGGACACCCGACCGAACTGGATCGTGTACTCGGCTATGAAGCAAACTTTGCAGGCACAAGTTATCTCACGCTTGACAAATGGAAGTCTGGTAAATTTAACGCAGGTAGCAAGATTGTAAACTTCGTAGCCGATAAAACCCAGGTGGGTTCACTCGGAGCGGTTGGTTACGATGACGAAGGTGTGAAATGTAAATCGTGGGACATCATCAAAGATGGTACGCTCGTCAACTACCAGGCTATACGCGACCAGGTTAACATCATCGATCAGAAAGAATCACACGGTTGCTGTTACTCGCAGAGCTGGGCCGATGTACAGTTTCAGCGCATGGCGAACGTGTCGTTGAAACCGGGCAAAGAACAGGTAACTCCGCAGCAGATGATCTCCAATGTGGACAAAGGTATATATATCGTGAAGGATGGATCATTCTCCATCGATCAGCAGCGGTATAATTTCCAGTTTGGCGGTGTGCTCTTCTTCGAGATCAAAGGCGGTAAAATTACCGGCATGCTCAAAGATGTAGCGTACCAGGCAAACTCACAGGAGTTCTGGAACTCGTGTGTACAAATCTGCGATGAACGTGACTATAGATTGAACGGTGCCTTCAACGATGGTAAAGGACAACCCAGTCAATCGAACGCAGTATCGCATGGTTCGGCAACTACACGCTTCAACGGTATCAACGTGATCAATACAGGACGAACGATATAGTTATGACTGATCAACGCATCGTACCAACACTCAACTAATAACCTAAACTAAATTTGTAAATACATGGCCATCCTTTCAAAAGAAGAAGCTAAAAAGATATTGGAGAAAGTGATAAGCTTCTCCAAAGCTGATGGTTGCTCGGTAAGCCTCAACGGGAACGACCGCGGTAACATTCGCTATGCTCGTAACAGCGTGTCCACTTCCGGTGAAGACAGTAATATAGTGCTCGCGGTACAATCGTACTACGGGAAGAAATCCGGTTCAGCAACAATCAACGAGTTTGATGACGCCTCGCTTGAAAAAGTAGTGAGACGTGCGGAAGAACTCGCGAAGCTTGCCCCGGAGAATCCTGAATTTATGGAACCACTTCCGCAGCAATCATACGGACCGGAGTCGAAAACATTTTCAGAAGCTACTGCGAAGATCACGCCTGACTTTCGTGCGCAGGCTGCTGCCGATAGTATAAATCCTGCTGCTGCAAAAGATATAACGGCTGCCGGCTATTTGGAAGACAGTCGCGGATTCTCCTGCATCATGAACAGCAAAGGTTTATTTGCCTACAATAAATCTACGAGTGTAGACTTTACTGTTACCATGCGCTCGAACGATGGCACAGGCTCAGGTTGGGCTGCTGCCGATCTCAATGATGTAAGCAAACTCAACGCTGCTGAAATTTCAAAAGTAGCAATTGATAAAGCCTTGATGTCGCGCAACGCCAAGGCTATTGAACCGGGTAAATATACCGTTATACTCGAGCCTGCTGCCGGCGCAGATTTAATTCGCCTCATGCTGAACATGAACGCACGCCAGGCCGATGAAGGCAGAAGCTTTTTATCGAAGAAAGGCGGAGGCACCAAGCTCGGTGAAAAACTGGTTGACGAAAGAGTAAATATATATACCGATCCGTGGAGCGAAGAAGTACCTGCTTCCCCTTGGACAGGTGACGGACTTGCCCGCAAGAAAATGGATTTGATCCGTAACGGCACCGTAGCGAATCTTATATACGATCGTTATTGGGCATCGCAGAAAAATGTAGAGCCTGTTCCGTTCCCGGGTAATGCGATTATGGACGGAGGAAGCGCTACACTCGAAGACATGATCAAAGACACCAAGAAAGGTGTACTCGTAACACGCTTCTGGTATATACGTCCGGTTGACCCGCAAACGTTGCTATATACCGGTTTAACACGCGATGGAACTTTCTACATCGAGAACGGAAAGATCAAACACCCGATCAAAAACTTTCGTTTCAACGAAAGTCCGATCATCATGCTGAACAACCTCGAAACATTAGGACAGCAGAAGCGTGCCGTAACAAGCGAGGGGGGAACAAATGTATATATACCCTATATGAAGATCCGCGACTTCACCTTCAGCAGTCTCTCAGACGCTGTATAAAATTTGATCTGAAATTTACCAGAGGCTGTTCCAACACCGGACAGCCTCTTTTTTTATTTCCCGCAGAAAACATAGAAATCGCAGATAAAATATACCGACAAAAATACCCCAAACATATTACACTCACTCCCGCCCCCTCTCTCCCACACGTCTGGCAGCCAGAAGCTAGCAGCTATTAAGAAGCAAGAAGTAAGAAGTAAGAAGTAAGAAGTAAAGAGTAAGGAGTAAGGAGTAAGAAGCACAATCATAATATACCTTACTCATCCTGTGGCCAGAAGCTTGCAGCCTGGAGCCCTCACAGCTCAAAGCTCATGGCTCGCAACTACTTTCACCGCCTTCCGTTGGATAAGCGAAAAACTATTCTATATCTTGAAACGATTTTACATATTGCTATATATTTACTCATCCCACAAATAACTCATTATGAAACGCAGAGATTTTATTCAGCTTGCAGGCATGGGAGCATCGGCTGCTGTGCTGGCGGGGATCCCCTCCTTCGGGAACCCCATTCCTCCCGAGCGGGCGCTAGAGACTGTTGATGTAGCGCAGAAAAAACAGATGGCCGATGTAGCACTCAATGCTGCGCGTTCCAAAGGTGCTACCTATACCGATGTACGCATCGGTCGCTATCTCAACCAGTTTGTTATCACACGTGAAGACAAAGTACAGAACATTGTAAATACCGAGTCTTACGGGATGGGTATACGCGTGATCGCGAATGGCGGCTGGGGCTTTGCTGCAACTGATAAGCTGGATAAAGACAGCATTGCTAAAGCTGCAGAGCTTGCCGTAACCATCGCCAAAGAAAATTCACGTTTACTTACCGAGCCTGTTAAGCTTGTTCCGCAGAAAGGCGTTGGTGAAGTAAGCTGGAAAGCACCTATCGAAAAAAATTCATTCGAAGTACCGGTAAAAGAAAAGGTAGATCTCCTGCTCGGTGTAAACGATGCTGCTATAAAAGGCGGAGCAAACTATATTAACTCTTTCCTGTTTACAGTTAACGAACAAAAATATTTTGCATCAACTGATGGCTCCTATATCGACCAGGATATACATCGCATCTGGCCTACATTCTTCATTACGAAGATCGATGCTGCTACGGGTAAATTTGAGACACGCAATGCCTTGAGTGCACCGATGGGTATGGGCTATGAATATTTATACGCTCGTCCTCAGGATAAGATCAGCGGTCCTACAACATTATATAAAGGCCGCTATGACATGATTGAAGATGCACGCTTAGGTGCACAACAAGCCGGAGAAAAACTGAAAGCTAAATCAGTAGAGCCCGGTAAATATGATCTGATACTCGATCCTTCGCACTTGTGGTTAACCATTCACGAATCGGTTGGTCACCCGACAGAACTTGATCGTGTACTTGGATACGAAGCTAACTTTGCCGGAACAAGTTTCTTAACGCTTGACAAATGGCAATCCAAAAAATTCAACTTCGGTAATAAGAATGTAAACCTGTTTGCCGATAAACAACAGGTTGGTTCACTCGGTGCTGTAGGGTATGATGACGAAGGTGTGCCATGTGGTCGCTGGGACCTGGTGAAGGATGGTATATTGGTGAATTACCAGACTATACGCGATCAGGCACACATCATCGGTCTCAATGCATCGCAAGGTTGCTGCTATGCCGATAGCTGGAGCAGTGTCCAATTCCAGCGCATGCCAAATGTATCGCTGCAGGCAAGCAAAGAAAAACGCAGCGTAGACGATCTCATCAAGAATGTAGAGAAAGGTATATATATCATTGGTGATGGTTCTTTCTCCATCGACCAGCAACGCTATAACTTCCAGTTTGGCGGCCAGTTGTATTACGAGATCAAGAATGGCAAGATCGTAGGGATGCTGAAAGATGTAGCCTATCAATCGAACACGCAGGAGTTCTGGAACTCGGTAGCGGGTATAGCCGATGAATCGGATTATCGTCTCGGAGGATCGTTCTTCGATGGTAAAGGCCAGCCGATGCAGTCCAGTGCCGTATCCCATGGTTCAGCCACTACACACTTCAAAGGAGTAAATGTTATAAACACATCACGAAACATCGGATAATACTATGCCTATACTTACAAAAGATGAAGCACAGGCTTTACTGAAAAAAGTACTGAGCTATTCCAAAGCAGAACAATGCGAGGTAAATATATCCGGTGTTGATAGCGGGAACATCCGGTATGCGCGCAACGCGGTATCTACCAGTGGAAACGTAAGTCAGACTACACTCGTGGTGTCTTCTGCGTTTGGTAAAAAACTTGGCACCGCTACCATCAATGAGTTTGATGATGCATCACTTGAAAAAGTAGTGAGACGTGCCGAAGAGCTTGCACAGCTTGCACCGGAAAATCCGGAGTTCGTTCCGTTCCTCGAACCGCAGAAATATACCGAGGCTATTACTTACGTTCCGGCAACAGCTGCTATAACTCCCAAGCAACGTACCGATGCTGTCGCGCAAAGTCTGCAGGTATCCAGAGACAACAAACAGGTAGCAGCGGGTTTCCTCGAAGACAACAAAGGCTTCGCAGCCATGATGAACTCGAAAGGTTTATTCGCCTATAACACGTTCACAAATGTAAACTTCTCGGTTACGGCACGCACACCCGATGGTACAGGTTCCGGATATGCTACACGCGGGTATAATGATATTACCAAGCTTGATACCAGGGCAGCAACGGAAATTGCCACGCAGAAAAGTATGAAGTCGGCTGCAGCCAAAGCAATCGAGCCGGGTAAATATACGGTAATACTTGAGCCTGCTGCTGCTGCAGTATTACTCGAGCGTATTTTGTTCGATCTCGATGCACGACAAGCCGATGAAGGCCGCAGTTCCTTCAGCAAAGCCGGCGGCAAAACAAGACTCGGTGAAAAGCTGATGGATGAACGCGTTACTATATATTCTGATCCGTTACACCCGGAGTTGCCAACAAGCACCTGGACAGACGATGGTCGTCCGCAGGAAAAAACAACGTGGATCGAAAAAGGTGTTGTAAAGAACTTTACCTACTCACGCTACTGGGCACAAAAGAAAGGTGTTAAAGCTATACCGGCTCCCGACAGCTTTATTATGGAAGGTGGCACCAAATCGCTACAAGACTTAATTGCCGGCACCAAGAAAGGTATACTCGTTACACGCCTCTGGTATATACGCGATGTTGACCCCCAGACGTTATTGCTGACTGGTTTGACCCGCGATGGTACATTCTATATCGAGAACGGAAAGATCATGCACCCGATCAAGAACTTCCGTTTCAACGAAAGTCCGATCATTATGCTGAATAACCTGGAAGAACTCGGTAAAGTTGAGCGTACAGTAAGCGTGGAATCAAACAATAATTACCTGATTCCTCCGATGAAGATCCGCGACTTTACATTCACCAGTTTATCAGACGCGATCTGATCCGAAAGCTATACATGTGATAAAGTCCCTGGCACGGCCGGGGACTTTTCATTTTCAGCATTCCGAACTCGTTGCAGTATCCACTTATATAATTTTCTTTTTTCGTTTGACGGAAAAAATGAACTTGCCATTGATACGCTATGTACGCGGCTAACAAGTTTTTCTTTACACGCCTTCAATATGAGTCAGGTGACTGGGATGTAGACCAGCGCATGCCCTCGAACGTGCTCAACTCCCTGATCGAGTATACTACATTGAAGGTAGATACGCAGGAGAATATAATTCCGTTGAGCAGTGACAAGATCTTTAGTTGCCCATTCTGTTACCTGAGTGGCCACAAACTGGTAGAATTTACTGCGGCTGAGCGAGCCAACTTTGAAAAGTATGTACGCAACGGAGGCTTTGTATTTGTAGACGACTGCAACCATGATATTGACGGACTCTTTGCCAAGTCGTTCGAATCACAAATGGAAGTAATTTTCGGAGCCAACGCGCTAAAGAAAATCCCAAACAATCATCCTATATATTCCATGTTCTTCCAGTTCGAAGGTCCACCGACAACTTCACAGGAGCTAAATGGCTGGGGCGATGACATCGTACACGATTACCTGAAAGCTATAGAGATAAACGGCAAGATCGGCATACTCTACAGCAACAAAGACTACGGCTGCGAATGGGACTACGACTTCCGAAACAAACGCTTCTATAGAATAGACAACACGAGGTTCAGTGTGAATATAGTGATGTATGCGTTGATGAGATAGAAGTAAGAAGTAAGAAGTAAGAAGTAAGGAGTAAGAAGTAAAGTATAGATCGCATTAACATAAACACATACACACCTAAACACCTAAACACAACTAAAACACGTACACACGTAAACACCTCAACACAATGAAAGAAGAATCCGTGCAGAGCATCATCAACAAGCTCGGTGCTTTGAAACAAGAGATCGGGAAAGTAATTGTCGGGCAGAGTGAAACTGTCGATCAGTTACTCATTACGTTTCTGGCTGGTGGACATGCTTTACTCGAAGGTGTACCCGGTCTTGCCAAAACTCTGATGATCCGGTCGCTCTCGGAAGCTATAGATTTACCCTTCAGACGGATTCAGTTTACACCGGACCTGATGCCTTCCGATATCATTGGTACAGAAGTTCTGGAGGAAGATCATACTACGGGTAAACGATTCTTCAAATTTAACAAAGGTCCGATCTTCGCGAATATTATACTGGCGGATGAGATCAACCGTACATCGCCTAAAACCCAGTCAGCATTACTGGAAGCCATGCAGGAGTTTTCAGTAACGTATGGTGGTGTAACGTATCCATTGGAGAAACCTTTCTTTATACTCGCTACACAAAACCCGATTGAACAAGCCGGTACATTTCCGTTACCGGAAGCACAGCTCGATCGTTTCCTGCTATATATCAAAATCGGTTATCCTACAGCCGAAGAAGAAACAGAAATACTCGCAGCCACGACCGGAAGAAAAACAACACAGATCAATAAAGTACTGGAAGGCCGCGAGATAAAAGAAGCACAAGGTTTAGTACGCGAAGTACATATCAGTCGCGAGTTGATTGAACGCGTAGCGAGTATAGTACGGTTGACACGTCCTGACTCCAGCACACCGTATGTAAAAGAATGGGTGCGTTGGGGAGCAGGTCCGCGTGCGGGACAAGCCATGATCATGACCGCTAAAGCACGTGCGCTGCTGCATGGTAATTTCGCTGTTACGGCAGACGACATTGAGCGTGTAGCCTATCCGGTACTTCGTCATCGTATCCTCATGAACTTCAGAGCAGAGGCGGAAGGCTTTACGTCAGACCTGGTTACAAAACATTTGCTGGAACACGTACGCTCGCAGGCAAAATCGTTATAGAAGTATATATACTATATCTGAAAGATGAATCCAGAGATACGATCGTTACTCAAGCCGGAAGTGATCAACACCGTAAACGGGTTGGAACTGATCGCGCGCGTGATCGTGGAAGGATTCATGAGCGGTAGTAATAAAAGTCAGAGTGTAGGTGCGGGACAGGAGTTCAGCCAGTACAGGAGTTACGAACCCGGTGATGACCTGCGCATGCTCGACTGGAAAATGTATGCACGTTCTGGCCGATACTATATACGCCAGGCAGACATTGAGACAAACATTACAGTCAAGTTCATGCTGGATGCCAGTCACTCGATGACCTATACCGAAGGCGGACTAAATAAATTTCAGTATGCCAAGGTAATGATCGCGGCCCTCGCCTACCTGGCGCGCAAACAAAGTGATGCTTTTGGACTATATACTGTGAATGAAAAAGAAATCACGGAGATACAGCCACGGTTCGAGCAGCAACAGTTCATGCGCTTTCTGCATGCACTCGCTACAGTAAAAAGTGAAGGCACCTGGCGCAAGGGTAACGGACTTGAACATCTGTACGATCATCATGGAAAAGAAATGATCATCTTCATTACAGATCTGTACGATGAGAAGGATGACCTGCTTCGCTTCATCGCACGCTTAAAAACAGTACGGAACGAAGTAATCGTTTTTCATGTGATGGGACAACATGAGACAACGCTGGACTTCAAAGGCTCCTATACTTTCGAAGACCTTGAAACGGGTGTGCGTACCAAAGTAGAGACACAAGCTCAACAACAACAATATATCGAACGCGTACAGCAATGGATCAATCAATCACGCAACTGGATGCTGGAGAAACAGATCAGTTACAAACTGGTAAATCTCAACGAGCCGTTTGAGACTACACTCCGTAATTTTTTAAAGATCAGAAAATCACTGGCACGCTGATGCAGTTTGCAAATCCGATATGGCTTTGGGCACTTAGCGGTTTAGTTATACCGGTTGGTATACATTTGCTCAGTCGCAAGGAAGGGAAAGTAATCTATATAGGTAGTCTGCGCCACCTCGATGAATCCAGCACCCGACAGTTTAAAGCCATACGCCTTAACGAAATACTGCTGCTGATCATACGCTGTGTGCTGATTATACTCACGGTGTTATTTCTCGCAGGTATACAATGGCGACATACACCAACAGAAAAACAGAAGTGGCTTGTCATAGAACCCGGCATTGCAAAAGACAACGCTATACCTGTGCTGACCGACAGCCTTACCGTTGTGGGCTATGAAGTGCATTACCTCGAACCGGGTTTTCCTGTCGAAGCAGATACGACAACATATACTAAAAATTACTGGACTCTTCTTGATCAACTTAAATCATCGCGTGCACAGGAAGTTGTTGTCCTGTCCAGAAGTTATCTGAAGAATTTTGCAGGTGAACAGGTTGCACTTCCCTCCACCATCAAATGGATTACCGTGGACGCAGCTGCCCGCCAACGCCCTGTCATGGCTGTACGGTATAAATCAGATTCTGCTGTAGTACGATCCGCAAAGAACAGCACGCAGCAAACTTCGTTCGAATATAGCCGATCGTATATATCTCCTGACCAGCAAACTATATCATCACAAAACGATTCGATAAAATTAAACACAACGGACACCCTACACGTAACCATCGCGTATGACAAAGCTTTCCAGTATGACGCAAACATTCTCGCTGCTTCAGTAAGGTCTCTTCAAGATATTCCGGCTGTTGCCATTCAAACTACGATCGGGCAGGTAGCGGATTTTCAGTATACCCCAACAGACTGGTTAATTTGGTTATCGGATAAACCTCTTCCCCAACCAGCCACGTGTCATCTCATCACCTATAAGAACGAGCCAACAGCGAATGCTATACTATATCCCGAAGGACCACAAACCCCGCATCAGCATTGGATACTTTCTGAACGATTGAATGTGGACAATGCCTTGCAACAACACCTCACCACTACACTGGCTGCTGTATTACTTCACAACAGCACACTGGAGCAAACGGCAATAGAGGCTGACCAGCGAATTATACCAGAAACATTCTTACGGGCATCATCCGAAAATCTTTCAGCAACAAAACGTGTTATAGCAACAACGCCACTCGACAAATACCTGATTGTACTGATCGCATTGATGTTATTAACGGAACGATTATTGGCCTATAAACGGAATCAATGAACGATAGCCACGCACGATATCGCCTCGAACATTTACTGCGCAAGTATAAACTCATGCGTATGAGTGAGGCCCTCATTCTTTCGCTTGCACTGGCGCTGGTTGCATTTATAGTGCCCTATGTATTTAACGTGTCGCTGGCGGGGTCACTTGCCCTGGCTATAAC
>CBIHOZ010000183.1:0-14035 GCA_966211525.1 uncultured Chitinophaga sp.
GTATCGCCCCGTTTCATCGTTGGGGTATCGAAACCTGCGACACATTCGTGATGAGTTTGGGGGACACAAACTCTATCGTAACGATAAAGGACACTTTACAGATGTAAGCGAGTTTTCCGGTATATATGGAAGTGTTATCGGTTTTGGTTTGGGCGTAACAGTAGGGGATGTAAACCAGGATAACTGGCCCGACATGTATATCTCCAATGATTTTTACGAACGCGATTATCTCTATATCAACAATCACGATGGTACATTTAAAGAGTCGCTTGAAAACTATATGGGACACATCAGCATGTTTTCCATGGGAGCAGACCTCGCTGACCTGAACAACGATGGCTACCCGGAAATTTTCTCTACCGATATGTATCCGGAAGACGACTATCGCCTCAAGACTATATCTGCATTTGAGACATACGATGTATACCAGCTTCGTCTGCGGAACGGATACTATCACCAGTTCATGCGCAACATGTTGCAACTGAATAACCAGGATGGAACCTTCAGCGAGATCGGTGAACTGGCCGGGGTTTCTGCTACCGACTGGAGCTGGGGCGCGTTGATTGCCGACTTCGATAACAATGCCTATAAAGATATATATGTATGTAATGGTATTTATAAAGATGTAACGAACCAGGATTTCGTTGAATTCCTGGGAAGCAGTGAACAAATGCGTGCAGCTATAGAAGGGAAGAAAATCGACTTCAAGGAATTTGTTGAGAAGATGCCTTCGGTAAAACTCAGCAACTATATGTTTACGCAACAGGGAAATATGCAGTTTACCAATGTATCGAAAGACTGGGGACTGGATGAACCGAGTTTCTCCAATGGTGCTGCCTATGGCGACCTGGACAATGACGGTGATCTTGATTTAGTCGTGAACAATGTAAACCAGGAAGCATTTGTATATCGTAACCAGTCGCGTGAGCAAAATAAAAATCATTTTCTGGCCTTTACTTTCAAAGGCACCGCGGGCAACGTGTTCGGACTCGGTGCGTGCGTAAAAGCATTTATCGGGAAGGAAGTTATACAGAGTGATAATATGCCGATCCGTGGATTTCAATCCAGCATGGATTATAAGATGACGCTTGGTTTAGGTACACATCAGCAGGCCGATAGTGTTGTTGTTACATGGCCGGATGGAAAGATTGAAACGATGAGCGCTGTTAAAGCCGATCAAACGCTGGCCATCGACTATGCAAATGCAAAAGTATATATAGCGCCTAAACCTGCAACGGTAAAACCACTTTTGCAGGAAGTAGCCTATACCGAAATACGCCACACTGAAAACGACTATAATGAATTCGATCATAATCGTTTGCAATATAGCATGCTGTCCACGGAAGGGCCTGCTTTTGCGAAGGCAGATTTGAATAACGATGGTCTCGATGATTTTTACCTCGGTGGATCGGTAGGCGATCCGGGTAAACTATATATTCAGAAAGCAGGCAATAAATTTGTCTCCTCAGCAGATGATATTTTTCTGCCCGATTCATTAAGCGAAGATATCGATGCAGTGTTCTTTGATGCAGATAATGATCGTGATCTCGATCTGTATGTCGTTACGGGTAGTTCTGAATATTCAACACAGTCGCAGCCGAACGTTGATCGGCTATATGAAAACAAGGGACTGAAAAACGGTATACCTGTATTTGAGAAAACCGTAAATCGTATTCCGTCACTCTATCAAAGTGGAAGTTGTGTTCGTCCGGCAGATGTGGATGGCGATGGTGACCTTGATCTTTTTGTAGGCACGCGTGTTATGTCTTCATACTACGGCTTGCCATGCGATCAATTGATACTGATCAACGATGGTAAAGGTAACTTTGCAGAAGCGCCACCGGCATTTGCACCCGAGTTGAAACGACTCGGCATGGTAACGGATGCGCGTTGGTTTAAATACGATTCTGATAATTATCCGGATCTTCTCATCGTAGGCGAGTGGATGCCTGTTACTATATTTCAGAATGATGGCAAACAACTTAAGAAGGTTCCGGTAGTAAAAGGTCTTGAACAATCAGACGGCTGGTGGAATTGTATTCAGACCGTTGATCTTGATAATGATCAGGATGAAGATTTTAT
This sequence comes from uncultured Chitinophaga sp., assembly GCA_966211525.1. Classification (GTDB taxonomy): domain Bacteria; phylum Bacteroidota; class Bacteroidia; order Cytophagales; family Cyclobacteriaceae; genus Ohtaekwangia. The sequence continues at coordinate 2,083 of CBIHOZ010000183.1, forward strand.
ACTCGGTAATTATGGTCTCAACTCGAAGTTTCAGCCTACAGCTCAAAAGCCTGTTACGCTCTATGTAAATGACTTTGATCAGAATGGTTCCGTTGAACCTGTCTTTGCGTTTGTGAGAGAAGGCAAAGAATATCCGGTGGCCTTGCGCCAGGACATCATCAAGCAGATGAGTTCACTGAAAAAGAAATTCATATACTATAAAGATTACGCTGACAAATCGATCAACGATATATTCGATCCGAAGCTGCTCGAGCGTGCCACGATGCTCAAGTTTTACCAGCCGCATACATCGGTGCTCATCAACGAAGGTGCCGGCGGATTCACACTTAAGCCACTGCCGATGCAGGCACAGGTATCTCCGGTATATAGTATAGAGGTGATGGATGTAAACAAAGACCAGAAACCGGATATCATACTCGGAGGAAATCTCTTTGCAGTAAAGCCCGAGATTGGCCGGTTGGATGCGTTGCACGGACTGGTACTTACCAATGAAGGCAACGGAAACTTTACACCGCTTAATTCATGGCAATCCGGTATAAAAATAAAAGGTGAAGTGCGCCACATCCAGGTGCTGAATAACAAAGGCAAAAAAGTTATAGCCTTTGTACGGAATAATGATTCCATAAAATTTTTTAACGCACAATAAGCTTTTACAATGAGTCAGTTTTCAATAAAGGTAGTAACAGCCATAGTTTGCATTGCGGGTGTGATGGCGTGTGCTCCCAAAGAAGATAAGAAGTTCAGGTTAGTTCCAGGAAGTGAATCCGGTATAACGTTTAAGAATGTTTTAAAGGAGACAGTTGAGTTCAATATATTCAACTATATGTACTTCTATAACGGGGGCGGTGTTGCTGCCGGAGACGTGAACGGCGATGAACTGCCCGATATATACTTTACCTCGAACCAGGAAGACAACAAACTATATATCAATAAAGGTAATTTTAAATTTGCCGATGTTACCGAAGCAGCCTGTGTGGAAGGCTTCAAGGGCTGGACTACCGGTGTTACAATGGTTGATGTAAACAGCGATGGTAAACTCGATATATATGTGAGCAACCTTGGAGACTACCTGATCTACAAAGGAAAGAACCAGTTGTTCATCAACGAAGGGAATGATGCCAACGGTATTCCGAAATTTACCGATCGTGCGATGGAGTATGGTCTTGATCTCGTAGGCTTTTCTACGCAGGCGTCTTTTTTTGATTATGATCGCGATGGCGATTTGGACATGTTCATGTTGAATCACTCCCTGCATGAGAATGGTACTTTTGGAAAATCAGGTCTCCGTACCAAGAATCACCCGCTGGCTGGCGATCGTTTACTGCGCAACGACAATGGCCGCTTCATCGATGTTACACAGGGCTCCGGTATATATAACAGCGTGCTGGGTTACGGTCTTGGTGTTGTCGTGAGCGATGTGAACCTGGATGGCTGGCCCGATATATATGTAGGAAATGATTTTCACGAGAACGATTATCTTTATATCAACCAGGGTAACGGTACCTTCAGGGAAGTGCTCGAAAAATCAATGATGCACACGAGCCGGTATACCATGGGCGTTGACTTTGCCGATTTCAATAACGATGCCTATCCCGACCTGATCGCTATGGACATGTTACCGGAAGATCCGCAGATACTAAAGGCATCCGCAGCAGAAGACACGTATGATGTATATAATTTCAAGATCAACTACGGGTATAACCATCAGTTCGCACGGAATACATTACAGCTCAACAACCAGGATGGAACCTTTAGTGAAATAGGCTTAATGTCAGGTGTAGCAGCAACCGACTGGAGCTGGTCATCGCTCTTCGCAGACTTCGATCTCGATGGTCGCAAAGATATATTTGTGTCCAATGGTATATTAAGACGATCCAACGATCTCGACTATATTAACTTCATTACAATTGACTCGGTTCAGATGCGTATGAAATACGACATGTCGGAGCGAGAGCTGATGTATATCGAGAAACTTCCCAAGATCAAAGTTCCCAATTACCTCTTCATTAACAATGGCGATTCAACCTTTGCGAACAAGGCGCTGAACTGGGGACTCGAAGCTCCTTCGTACTCGAACGGCACGGCCTATGCAGACTTTGATAACGATGGTGATCTAGACCTGGTCATCAATAATATTGAAGATGAAGCATTCGTGTATGAGAACAGAACCATACACAAATCTGTGCAGGAGAATGAAGAGTTGCCGCATTATTTACAAGTCGCGTTAGCCGGTGATGTAGGCAACAGCCAGGGTATAGGAGCGAAAGTATTTATATATATCCAGGGTACACTGCAGATGCAGGAATGTATGCCAACCCGAGGCTATCAAAGTTCGGTAGACACTAAGCTTACGTTTGGCCTTGGTAAAAGCAAGCAGATCGATTCGCTCGTGGTGGTGTGGAACGATGGTAAATTTGAGAAGCAGGTAAATATACAGGCTGATCAAAAACTGGTACTCAAGCAGCAAAACGCAAAAGGTAAATTCAGCTATACCGGTTTTCATAAGCCGCAGCATCTTCTGGTAAAGGATTCAACGGCTGTTAATATACCCTATAAACATACTGAGAATCGTTTTGTAGAATTTAATCGCGAGGCACTGCTGCCGCACATGCTCTCGGCCGAAGGACCAGCTGCCGTTACCGGAGATATGAACGGTGATGGTCGCGAAGATATATTTCTGGGGAATGCTAAATGGTCAAAGGGACAAGTATATCTGCAAACGGCAACCGGTAAATTTGTAGAACAACTGCAACCGGCACTGGCAACCGACAGTACTTATGAAGATGTTGATGCAGCATTGCTGGATGCCGATAAAGATGGCGATCTTGACCTGCTGGTGGTTAGCGGTGGAAATGAATTTACCGGTAAATCGATCTATCGCCAGCCGCGCTTATACCTCAACAATGGTAAGGCTGTCTTTACAAGATCTCCGGCATTGACGGATATATATATGACTGGTTCATGCGTAAGCGTTCAGGATATAGATGCCGATGGTGATGCCGATATATTCCTGGGCGCGCGAGCCAATCCGTGGCGCTATGGTTTAAAACCTGACAGCTATATTTTACTCAATGACGGCAAAGGTAATTTTACCGATGCAACGGATGCAGTGGCACCGGTGTTGCGTAAGTTCGGCTTTATCAAACAAGCGACATGGGCCGATATGGATGGTGATAAAGTACCTGATCTTGTTATAGCTGCGGAATGGTCGCCCATTACCATACTGTTGAGTAAAAATGGCAAACTTGCACCTATGCCCCTGGAAGGTTCAGGTCTTGAAAAATCAAACGGCTGGTGGAATATAGTGCAGGCTGCAGATTTTGATCAGGATGGTGATCTTGATTTGATTGCAGGCAACCTGGGACTCAACTCACGCCTGCATGCTTCGGAGCAGGAGCCGGTAAAAATGTTCGTAGCCGATTTTGATAAGAACGATAGCACCGACCAGGTGTTGACACATTTCATTCATGGTAAAGAATATCCGTTCCACACGCGCGATGAAATGACCAAGCAGATGCCATACCTGAAGAAGCGCTACCTGTCGTATCATAAATTTGCCGAGGCTACTGTGCACGATATGTTTACCGATGATGTCCTGAATGCATCTGAAAAATATATAGCCTATAATTTCCGCACATGCTATATCGAGAATTCCGGACAAGGTAAATTCAAGATACATCCATTGCCAAATGCTGCGCAAATCTCTACCGTCAATGCTATACTGGTTGATGATTTTAACAACGATAAGAAACCCGATGTGCTGCTGGCCGGAAATTTCTATCCAATCAATATACAAATGGGACGCAACGATGCCAGCTATGGTCTGCTGCTCACCGGTGATGGTAAAGGTCACTTTCATACCGTGCCCGCAATACAATCCGGATTTTCAGTAACAGGAGAAACGCGTTGTTTCAAAACAATACATGTAAATGGAAAAGTATACTATATCGCCGTGCGTAACAACGATACCCTGGTAACGTTCGGACTTAGTAGCGGAGCCGTGAACAATAGCAAGATCGTCCCTTAAAATAAAACGTATCGTCTATGAAAACAATCCTGTACTTGATCGCAGTTCTCATTCCGGTGGCAGGCTTTGCGCAGGATGCCGGGTGGACCATCGAAGCGAAAACAATCGATCCGAATAATTACTATGGCGTAACCGTAGCAAACGGCATGGTTGGTATAGTATCATCGCCGGAGCCCATGAAAGTTAAGGATGTTGTGCTGAACGGAGTATATGATTATTACCAGCGCGGCCGAGTGTCAAATATACTCAAGACGTTCAATCACATTAACATGAATCTCGATGTGGACGGTCAGCGCATCGGAGCAAAGCATATTCGTAATTACCGGCAGGTGCTGGATATGAAGAAGGCTGCACTTACCACTACGTTTGAAGTAGGGGATAAGCTAACAGTGAAGCATACGATTATGGCGTTGCAGCATTTACCCTATACAGCCCTGGCCCTGGTAGAGATCAAAGCGAAACGCGCCACGAGAATTACACCGATGAGTGTTATTGAAGCACCGAATCACCTGGTAGATGTAAAGAATCTGTATAGTGAAATTGATCGTCCGCATGTAGTCATACCTTTGCTTACTTCCGTAGGTAAAAGTCCTTCCGGTAAACATACCGTTGAAGTAACAGTATAATTTTTACGGAACCACACGGCCAGGAGCCAGACCTGATCCACGAAGACTGGGACTATAACATGCACCTCGTCAAGTTCAATAAGGATCTCAAAGCGGGCGATACCTATACATTCAGTGTTGTAGCATCGGCAACATCAACCGAGCACTATAAAGATCCGCTGAACGAAGCAGAGCGCTTAACGATCTTTGCAAAGCTCGAAGGAACGCAACGCCTCCTGCAACACCACGAAGCTGCGTGGGAGCAATTGTGGAAAAGTGATATTGTTATAGAAGGCGATCTGCAGGCGCAGAAAGATATACGCTTCGCACTATATCATTTATACTCTTTCGCACGCGCAGGCACCGCCTATAGTTTATCACCCATGGGGTTGTCGGGCCTCGGGTATAACGGCCATGTATTTTGGGACACTGAACTCTGGATGTATCCGCCCTTGCTGGTATTGCAACCGGATATAGCCAAGTCGTTACTCGAATATCGCTATCAACGATTGGAGGCCGCTAAGCAGAATGCATTTTCCCATGGGTATAAAGGTGCTATGTTTCCGTGGGAGTCATCCGATGAAGGAACAGAAGATACACCTGTGTGGGCACTAACCGGACCTTTTCAACATCACATCACCGGGTGTGTAGGCTGGGCATTCTGGAAATATTATCAGGTAACAAAAGATAAAATCTGGTTGCGTGAACGTGGCTACCCGGTCTTGAAAGAAGTGGCTGATTTCTGGGCGAGCCGTGTAGAGCGTAAAGGCAGCGGACGGTATGAAATAAACAATGTTATAGGCGCCAACGAGTGGCAGGAGAATATAGATAACAATGCATTCACCAATGGTATGGCCATTACTGTTCTGCGCTATGCTACGCAGGCTGCGAAAGAATTAGGACTTGAGCCGAATGCTGATTGGGAACATGTTGCGCAAAATATACCTATACTAAAATTTCCGGATGGCACTACGAAAGAGAATGCGACCTATAGCGGTGTCGATATAAAACAGGCTGATGTTAATTTGCTGGCCTATCCACTCGAGATTGTTAACGATCGTGCACAGCTTGAAAAAGATCTAAAGTACTACGAACAACGCATGTCGCCTGAAGGACCAGCGATGGGTAACTCCGTACTGGCTACACTATATGCGCGACTTGGTGAGCCGGAAAAAGCATACGAACTTTTTGTGAAGACCTATAAGCCCAATGAAGTTCCGCCCTTTGGTGTACTGGCTGAAACAGCAGGAGGTACCAATCCATATTTTGCTACCGGTGCGGGAGGGATGTTGCAGGCAGTCATTTTCGGATTCGCAGGTCTCAATATTTCTGATAACGGAATTGTGCAGAATAGTAAACCGCTTCCTAAAAAATGGAAATCCGTTCAGGTAAAAGGCGCAGGCGTTGAAAAGAAGGATTTTATAGTGAAGCCCGGAAATTAACCGTTTGTTATTATTGTTTTCCTTCTAAATTTGAGAACCATACTTACCCAGATTGTTATGAAGTTTTCTTGCGGGAAGATTGCGATCATTTGCTTGTTGCTCGTGTCGTGCTCTTCCGATGACGCGTGGCGTACAAAAGTTCAGACTGCAGAATACCTGCACCGCTCCATCAAGCAGGTAACCGATGTTATTGTTCATGATATATTCTCACCTCCGGTAGCAAGTCGTATATATACCTATGTAAGTGTTGCTGCGTATGAAGCAGCGCTGCACCAGGATTCTTCGTGCGTGAGTTTTGCCGGACAGCTTCACGGTTTGGGACAAGTGCCTCAACCGGATAAAGGTAAAGAGTATTGTTACCCGCTTGCATCTGTACAGGCAGCTCTGAAAGTTGGAAGAGCATTGGTCTTTTCAGAAGACAAGATGGACGCTTTTTATGAGGGCATCATGCAGGAGTTTAAAGATAACGGTGTACCGAAAGATGTATTCGAGCGCTCGGTAGCATACGGAACACAGGTGGCCGATCACATCATTGCATGGTCGCAGAAAGACAACTATAAACAATCGCGTTCGTTCCCGAAATATTCCATCAGCGAAGATCCTGCTACCTGGAAGCCAACACCGCCTGCGTATATGGATGCCGTTGAGCCGCACTGGAACAAGATCAGAACTTTTGCACTCGACTCAGCCGCGCAGTTTAAACCCGCATCGCCAACTAAATTCTCTGCGGATAAGGAAAGTGATTTCTATAAAGATGCATTCGAAGTATATACCGCTGGCGTAAAGATGACCGAGGAGCAGCGACAGATCGCTTCCTTCTGGGATTGCAATCCGTTTGTCATGAACGTAAAAGGACACGTGATGTTTGCTACTAAAAAAATATCACCTGGTGGTCACTGGATGAATATCACAAGTGTTGCCTGCAAGAAAACAAATGCAGACATCGTAAAAAGCGCGGAAGCATATGCGCGTGTTGCTATAGGTTTGGTGGATGGATTTATATCCTGCTGGGATGAAAAATACCGTAGCCGTCTCATTCGTCCGGAGACCTATATCAACCAGTATATAGATGAGAACTGGACACCGCTCTTGCAGACTCCACCGTTTCCGGAATATACCAGTGGTCACAGTGTTGTATCGGGAGCATCGGCCATGACCCTCACAAAACTTTTCGGTGATAACTTCAGCTTTACCGACTCAACCGAGATTGAATTCGGATTAACCGCGCGTTCATTTAAATCCTTTATACATGCTTCGGAAGAAGCCGCAGTGAGTCGTTTATACGGAGGAATTCATTACCGTCCGGCTATCGACAACGGTATGATTGAGGGAAGAGCTGTTGGTAATTTTATCAACGAAAAAATCCGGACGAGAAAAGGAGAGGAGAAGATGTTGGCAAAAGAGAAGTAATTTTTTACCGGCAAAATATTGGCAGGCTAATCTATACACTATATATGACTCCGTACCTGGCAGAATTCTTTGGCACCATGTTATTGATCTTACTGGGCGATGGCTCGGTAGCGGGAGCTTTGTTGAAAAATTCCAAAGCGGAAAATGACGGATGGCTCGCCATCGTTATTGCCTGGGGACTTGCCGTTACCATTTCTATATATGCTGTCGGCAGCATCAGCGGTGCGCATCTTAATCCTGCTATAACATTGGCACTATGTGTATCCGGAGATTTCCCGGTTGACCAGGTGCCCGGGTATATATTCGCTCAGCTGGCCGGAGCATTTGCCGGTGCTATACTGGTATGGCTGCACTATATGCCGCACTGGGGCAAAACCGATAACGCAGCGCTCAAGCTTGCTATATTCTGCACAGGTCCCGCGATACGGTCGGTACCCGCCAACCTCTTCAGCGAGATGCTCGCAACGCTCGTATTGGTGATGGCCATTCTGTTTATTGGCGCCAACAAATTTGCAGACGGACTAAACCCGCTCATCATCGGTGGATTGATCACATCAATCGGGTTGAGTTTAGGCGGTACAACAGGCTTTGCTATTAATCCCGCGCGCGATCTGGCACCCCGCTTAGCACATGCCATACTTCCTATACCGGGCAAAGGCTCTTCCGATTGGTCCTATAGCTGGATACCCGTAGCCGGTCCCATCATCGGTGGTATAATCGGTGCATGGTTATTTAAAGCACTCTTTGGCTGATACTGTCGATTCTGTTGAAGGCGAAGTTTTTTAGCCGTCACGCTATCTTTCTTTAGGTTGTAATCTCTATCTTCACCGCGCTGTGTCATGTGTGCAGCGCCAACAACCAGAACCATTGATGAGAACATTTTTATTCTCAGTCGGTATAATTATTCTGATCGGTGCAGAGATACTCAGAGTATACTTCATCATGCCCTTTCCCGGAAGCCAGCATGACGAAACCATCAGCATAGCTTATTTTCTTCATACCAATATCAACCTCATACGGGTTATCGGCCTGGTGCTCGTAGCCTTTCCGGTAGTATCGTTCTTTCGCAGCGGCTCGCGTGCATCCCGAATTATAGTATCGTTGTCGCTCGTAGTATACCTTGTGGTGTTCTACTTTTTTAATTTCCGCTTCCTGGCCGACAAGATGTTCTATCAGCCCGGTATAAAAATCTTTGCAAAAGCAGACGCGAGTAAAATTCCATCTACCAACCTGGTGATCGGTGTTTCCGTGAACGGTGCATCCAAAGCATATCCCATCGAGATCATCGGCTATCATCATCAGGTGCGCGACACCGTGGGTACTACACCCGTGATGGTAACGTATTGTACCGTGTGTCGCACCGGGCGCGTGTTCAGTCCGTTGGTGGAAGGTAAAGCAGAAACCTTCAGGCTCGTAGGCATGGATCACTTCAATGCGATGTTTGAAGATGCGGCAACCAAAAGCTGGTGGCGACAAGTGACCGGTGAAGCGATTGCTGGTCCAATGAAAGGAAGAAAACTACAGGAGATAGCAGCTGAGCAAATGCGACTCGATGCATGGATCAGTCTGCATCCCGACACCGAGATCATGCAGCCCGATACTACTTTCAACAAGCAATATGAAGGTATGAAAAATTACGATGAAGGTAAAAGTAAAGGCGACCTGACGCGTGCCGATTCACTTTCGTGGAAAGATAAATCGTGGGTGGTAGGTGTGCAGCATGGCATGGACGCACGCGCGTACGACTGGAATGAACTCGAAGCCGTAAAAGTTATACAGGATACATTGGGAGGTATACCGTTGCTGGTAACACTCGCAGCCGACAGCGCATCGTTTTATGTTTTTAAACGCGATACACTTTCCTTTACCTTCGATCCGGCAACCTATATACTTCGCGATACACAAACACAATCGTCCTGGAATATACAGGGACGCTGCACCGAAGGTAAACTACAGGGAACACAATTACCGGTTGTACAATCGTACCAGGAGTTCTGGCATTCATGGCGTACATTCCGGCCGCAAACCACGGCTTATCACTATGCACGTGAAGGTGAACGTGAACTATCGAATAAGTAAAATATAGAAGTACAGATTATTATGAGTAAAGAGAAAAACAGTGCCGCGGGCAATGAGAGTCTTTGGGGAATTGACCTGGGAGGAACAAAAATAGAAGGCGTTATACTGAAGTCAGTGAGCGATCCGGAAGTATTGTTTCGCGACCGCGTGCCAACGGAAGCTGATCAGGGGTATGAACATATTCTGGGACAGGTAAAGTTACTGGTAGACATGATGGAGAAAACTACCGGTATAAAACCCACCGGTATAGGTTTTGCAACACCGGGTACACTCGATCCGAAGCAAGGCGTGATGAAGAACTGCAACACCGTAGCCATGAATGGTAAACCGATGAAAGCAGATCTTGAAAAGATACTGGGTGTAAAAGTAGAGATGGCGAACGATGCCGATTGCTTCGCCCTTGCCGAGACACGTTACGGTGTGGTAAAAGAAAGATTTCCCGATGCGCGTGTTGTGTTCGGTGTAATCATGGGTACCGGTGTAGGCGGAGGTATAGTGATCGATGGCAAAGCGATTGTAGGTCTGCAAGGCATAGCCGGTGAATGGGGACATAATTTCCTCGATGAATCAGGCGGTCCATGCTATTGCGGAAAGTCAGGCTGCGTGGAGATGGTGATCTCCGGTCCGGCACTGCAACGATACTATCACAAAGAGACCGGCAACAACAAACCGCTGAAAGATATAGTGGCCCTGGCCGAATCGAAAGTAGATCCTACAGCACAGAAGACTATACAACGATTGATCGAATTCTTTGGTAAATCGTTGAGTGTCATCATCAATATACTCGATCCGGACGTGATCGTGATCGGTGGTGGTGTCGGTAATATAGATCTGCTTTACGACCGCGGTGTTGATTCGGTAAAGAAATATGTATTTAACAACCGACTGGATACACGCATTGTGAAGCCATCGCTGGGCGACAGTGCCGGTGTATTTGGTGCAGCATTTCTGCTGGCCGATCCGCTTTAGTATAGCAAACCAGGGGGGCACGAGTGCCGGTATGATTTTGTTTGAAGGTTTAACGCTAACGATATAACAGCAAACGTCTATGAAACGAATTGCAATACTAGGACCCATACCACGCGATCACATTGTTACACATCAGGGTGATCTGATACAAAAGTGGGGCTGTGTTACACATCCGGTAATTGCGCTGTCGGTCATGGCGGGCGATCAGATTGAAATCGTACCGGTAAGTCATCTTCGCCAGGTAGACCTCGATAACGTGGTGGAAGTATTCAACGGTTATCCCGGTATAAATCTCAAGCACCTCACAACGAAGAATGACCAGGGCGATATCATCAGTCTCAAGTTCATCGACATGAACAACCGGCTCGAACGCCAAACCGGTTTCATGGACCCGATCATGCCAGACGATGTGAAGAAACTGGTAGACTGCGATGTGTTTGTATTTATACCCATCAGCGATTACGAGATCTCGCTCGAAACTCTCAAGTACCTGAAGAAGAAAAGCGAAGGCACCATTATATTCGATGCGCATGGCCCGACTACAGCGTGTCTCATCAACGGCGAGCGTATGCGCAAATTCTGGATCGACCGTGATCAGTGGCTTCCCTATATTGATGTACTCAAGATGAACCTGGAAGAAGCGCATGCTTCGTGGTTCAAGAAAGAATACGAAAGCCAGGATTTCCTTGAGAGCGGAGATGTAGACCGCGATGTGCTTCGTCAGTTTGCAGTACACTGTCTCAGCAAAGGAGTAAAGTGCCTGTATATTACTGTAGACTCACGCGGGTGCCTGGTATATTATAACGAACGCGGCAAGCTCAAAGAAGAAATGGTGCCAGCTGTAAAAGTGGAAAATGTAATTGATACCACGGGCTGTGGCGATTCATTTGCCGGCGGTATAGGCTTCGGCCTGCTTCAAAAGCCACGCGACTATATACAGGCAGCACGCTATGGTAACACACTGGGAGCACTGCGTACACAAGGAAAAACCTTTGCTGTATTCAAGTCACTGGATGAGACAAACCAGATCATCCGCGATACCTATAGCTGATCGGTATATATATACCCGTCAGTAATGATTTAAAATTCGAGACCCTAAACCCCGACCTTTGATTAAAGCAGTAATATTCGACTTGGACGGAGTCATAGTAGATACAGCGCGTTATCATTTTCTGGCGTGGAAACGATTGGCCGATGAACTCGGTATAAAATTCACGGAAACAGATAATGAACGTCTGAAAGGAGTAAGCCGCATCCGCTCGATGGAAATACTCATGGAGCTGGGAGGCATCACGCTGAGTCAGCATGAAAAAGAAAGACTCGCCAATAAAAAGAATGCGTGGTTTGTGGACTATGTAGAGCGCATGCTGCCGGAAGAAATATACCCGGGCGTAGCCGCACTCATAACAACACTGAAGCAA
>CBIHOZ010000184.1:0-13937 GCA_966211525.1 uncultured Chitinophaga sp.
CGTAGTGCAGGTTCATTCTTGTTGTTTGGTTCGTTAAGCAGCTTCAAGGCATCCGGAGATTCAGCTATACTTGGCGATGCGTATGTTAGCAAATTTGGCACAGCATCGTCTATAAAATCATTTAAAGTTACTACCCTCGGTATAGCACCCGGCTATACGTATAGTCTTATCTATAAAGGATTTTTTCTCAACGGTACATTGGCGCTGGGGCCTGCACACAACTGGCTTTCATCCATGCGTGAAGACGGTGTCGAAAAGAATGATATCAAGTTCAACGCTTATGCAGCAGCACGCATCGGTCTTGGCTATAATGGCGATCGTATCTTCGGAGGCTTCAGCTTCATTGCACAGGGCCGTTCTGCCAAGTTTGAAGAAGTTCAACTCTTAAGCTCCAACACAACCTTCAAGATGCTGATCGGTTATCGCTTTGGCGAAGTGGGCATTCTGAAAAAACGAATCTGGGATTTACCCAAAGCCCTGGTCAACTAGATTCCCTGTGATATACTGTTCTTGTCTTGATATAGTATATACAGCTTACTCTTTTTGATTTTTAGGATAGTCGAAGAACAGCATCTTTCCCTTTCCCCACGTTACATCTTTCCACGCATCAACATCAATCTGAAAAGCGACCACACCGCAGGTAGGTATATTGTCTATGTCCAACTCTACGTTTTGAAACGAGTTCACAAATTCCGTAAGGCCCGGGTTATGGCCGAAGAGCATTACCACGTTGTGTTTGTCTTTCAACCCCTGCAACATGGAAAGTATAGTATCTTCGCTCGCGTGGTATAGCGATTTCTCCGTTTTAATTTTTTCTTTCGGATATTCTAAAACCTTGGCAATTCGTTTGGCCGTTGATAGGGCGCGTTTTGCAGGACTGCTGATAAGGCGGTCAGGGTGAATATTTTTCTCTTTCAGGCGTTTGCCCATGCGGGGAGCATCATTCTTGCCACGGTCGTTCAGCGGCCTGTCAAAGTCATCCTGCAGGGGATTAGCCCAGCTTGATTTGGCATGGCGAATTATATACAAGGTTTTCATACACGCAAAGATTGATGCTTTTAGCGAAGTTTTACAAATCAGCTTATTAACGCTTATCTTCGCGCCACATGCATGGTGCAAAGAAAATACGCAGAAAGATACGGTATACGCTGGTTTACCGGTTTGTACAATTCCTGATTTTTATTTCACGACTCATGCCCCGCGTAGCATGGCTCAAGTTCTGTGGATTCCTGGGAAAAGTAGCCTATGTGTTTGCTTCTCAAACCCGTAAGCTCACGCAACGACATCTGACGCTTGCCTTTAAAAAAGAAAAAAGTGCAGCCGAGATAAAGAAGTTGTCGCGACAAACGTTCGAATACCTCGGCAAAAATGCTGGTGATATTCTGCGCGCTTCCGGTACGGTACATACGCTGGCCGACCTCGAGCAGTTTCTGGTTGTGCATGGCTACGAAAATTATGAGGCCGCACAACAAAAAGGTAAAGGTGTAATTTTCCTCACGTGCCACCTCGGAGCGTTCGATCTGCAGGTAACTACAATGGCCTTACGCGGTTTGAATCCCAACATTATCGGTACTCCCTTGAAAGATGAGCGCCTGAATGATTTGTTGTGGGACTATCGGAATAAACACGGTGCTATAGCTATAGAGCGCGGCCGCGAAACATTTCGCATGATCAAGATTTTGAAATCCGGTGGATCCGTAGCATTGCTTATCGATCAAGATACAAAAGTGAAAAGCCGCTTTGTTAACTTCTTTGGTATGCCGGCAGCTACACCGGTAGGTGCTACCGTACTCGCAATGAAGACAGGGGCTACCGTTGTACCAACCTATATATACCTGGGCAACGACTGGAAGCAACACATGCATATACTTCCTGAAATAGCAATCAATGTAACCGGCGATGATGAAGCGGATATGGTATATAATACGCAAATCCTGACAAGCTTTATTGAGCAGCAAATACGGAAGCATCCTGAACAATGGGTGTGGATGCATGAACGCTGGAAGACAAAGCCGGGCGAAGAGATCGCCTGATATACTTTGCTATAGTCTGATTACTTTCGTTCGTACAGTACAAAATCAAAAGCATACTTATGCTTTTCATCTGCGGGATGATGCTCGCGCGATACTTCTTTCCACTGCTCTTTGCTGAACTCCGGGAAGTATACATCGCCATCGATCACAGCTTGAATCTCCGTAAGGTATAGCAAATCTGCCGAGGGTAAAGCCGAGCGGTATATTTCAGCACCGCCTATAATAAAAACTTCCTGCTCGCCATTTTTACGTGCAAGCTCAATGCCTTCGTCAATTGAGTTAAATACTATACATCCGGGGGCATCAAAATCCTTCTGCCGTGTTACTACAATGTTTGTGCGCTTTGGCAGCGGTTTGAATTTGGCAGGAATTGAATCGTAATTCTTCCGCCCCATAATACAGTAATGTCCCTGCGTAGTGTTCATGAAAAATTTCATGTCATCAGGCAAATGCCAGGGCAGGTCATTGTTCTTTCCGATAACCCTGTTTTGTGCGTGTGCGGCAATGAGTGATATTTTCATAAGCAGTAGGCAATCAGATTATAGTTTGTTTCCGCGGAAGAAATCCTGGATCGTCATCCTTCTCTTTCCTTCCGGTTGAAGTTCGTCAATCGAGATCCAACCATCGGATGTTCGGATGTAAAGATAATTTTTATTGTCAGTGTCCGGTAGCCCTACCGTGGTTTCACCAGCCTTCTTATCGGCAACAGACACTTTAAAGATCTTGAACGTCTTCTCGTTAATGATTCCCCACGCAGCCGGGTACGGACTAAGTCCTCGTACAAAGTTTCGGATCTGCTCGCTGGGTTTGTTCCAATCTATCTGGCACGTCTCCTTGAAAATTTTCGGAGCATGCTTTATTTCAACATCCGTAGGTTGAGGCACCGAAGGATAATTACCGGCTTCAATGCTACGTACGGTTTTCAATACGAGTTCCCCGCCTTTGTTCATCAACCGCTCGTAGAGTGTGCCTACCGTATCGTCACTATATATAGTTTCCTTTTCCTGGTAAATGATACTGCCGGTATCAATTTCATGTTTCAGAAAAAATGTAGTGATGCCGGTTTCTTTCTCACCGTTAATCACAGCCCAGTTTATAGGTGCAGCACCGCGATACTGCGGCAGGAGCGAAGCATGAAGATTAAATGTACCCAACGATGGCATCGCCCACACAGCTTCCGGCAACATTCTGAACGCAACAACAATTTGCAGGTTGGCATTATAACTTTTCAGCTCTTCCAAAAACTCTGGCGACTTCAGATTTGTTGGTTGTAATACAGGAACATTGTATTGAAGGGCACATTCTTTTACAGGAGAATAAACGATTTTCTGGCCGCGACCTTGTGGCTTGTCGGGTGCGGTAACAACGGCTACAACATTGATTTTATTCTCCAGGAGAACTTTGAGACTGGGCACCGCAAACTCTGGTGTACCCATGAAAATAATTCGAAGCTGATTCATACTGTGCCCGCAAATATATTGAATCTCTGCTCAGTTCTTAGTGGTTGAGCAATTCGCACCACACTGCTCGCCTTTCTCTAACCCCTTGATTAATAGCATCAACGAAAGGCTGCAAACGATTGGCCTTAAAGTTGCAATACAGTGTATATATAAACACTTAGAGTTATGAAACGTTTACTGATTGCGGTTTCAATGTTAACAATACTTGCATCGTGCCAGGTAAATATTGTTGAACCACGATACGATGAGCGCGATAAAGCAGTAGGGTATTATAGCATGGAAGAGTTTAGCGAAACCTTCAACGACTATACATATTATACGCTGATGATTACGAAGTATGGTGCCAACGGAAATGTACTATATCTCGATAACTTTTACGGAGCCGATTTACAGATCCATGCATATCTGTCGGGTGATAAAATTACCATTCCGTTCCAGGTGGTTGACGACTACGAGATTGAAGGTGTCGGTACGATGCATGGTATGGATATCAGTCTGAACTATACGGTTCGTGATATCTATAATAACACACGCACCAACTTTTGTGAAACCTGGGGTGATCGTAAAGAATAAATAGAAAGAGCTTAGTCTTCTCTGAATAGTTTCTTGTCAGCGTAAAATGTGCCAAAGGGAACGAGTGAAGCTACGAACGCAAGAAATGAGCGTGTAAGGGTCCAGTTGTAGGTAAACTTCGTCTGGACTAACAACACGATATAGGCAATGAACAGTATTCCGTGTGCCATTCCTACGATGCGCACGGGCTCCGGGTTAGCCGCCATGTATTTCAGAGGCATGGCGATTCCCAACAATACCAGAAAAGATATTCCTTCCAGGAAAGCTACTATACGAAGACGACCTAACACCGTTGTGATTAATCCTTGCATGATGTGATTCTCTATGATTCTGCCAAAGGTATTTCGTTTTTGTCTGAAATACTTATCTTCCCAAAATTTTACGACCTAAACACATGAGTGAAACTAAGTTTAAGCCTGTGCTCGGTTTATGGGATGCGACCATGATCGTGGCCGGTTCCATGATCGGCTCAGGTATCTTTATAGTTGGTGCCGACATTCTTCGAAACGTAGGCGGCTCCGGTTGGCTGATAGCCGTGTGGTTAATTACCGGGTTCATGACGATAACAGCTGCGGTGAGTTATGGTGAACTGAGTGGTATGTTTCCCAAAGCCGGTGGCCAATATGTATACCTGAAAGAAGCGTACAACCCGCTGATTGCATTTTTGTATGGATGGAGTTTCTTCGCGGTAATACAAACCGGAACCATCGCTGCAGTAGGTGTCGCATTTTCGAAATTTACAGCTTACCTGATTCCATCGGTGAGCGAAGACCTCGTGCTGATTGATCTTACCTTCATGACGATTTCCCCGGCACAGATACTCTCCATTGTTATTATCGTTCTGCTAACCTATATCAATACCCGCGGTGTAGAAGGAGGCAAGGTGATCCAGACTACATTTACAGTTGCCAAACTGCTTAGCTTGTTTGGTCTTATCGTTTTCGGATTGATCATGATGAAGGGCGATGTATGGACTGCCAACTGGACGAATGCCTGGGACTTGCATAAGTTAAATGTTGATGGAAGTATCGAGACATATACAACCATTGCAGCCATCGGTGCTATAGCAGCAGCCATGGTGGGTTCAATCTTCAGCAGTGATGCCTGGAACAACGTAACATTCATTGCAGGTGAAATCAAAAATCCGCAACGCAACATCGGGTTGAGTTTATTTCTGGGGACTTTGATCGTTACCATTATCTATGTTACGGCTAACATCATGTATACTGCGGTGCTCCCCTTACAGGATATTGCGTATGCAGAAAAAGATCGCGTTGCTGTAGCAGCCTCTCATGCGATCTTTGGAAATATAGGTACCTATATCATTGCGTTGATGATCATGGTGTCAACGTTCGGTTGTAACAACGGACTTATCCTTTCCGGTGCACGGGTATACTATACTATGGCGAAAGATGGCTTGTTCTTCCGTCAGGCTGGTGTGCTTAATAAGTTTGCTGTTCCTCAGCAGTCATTGTGGGTACAATGTATACTGGCGAGTTTGTGGTGTTTGAGTGGTAAATATGGCGACCTGCTGGATATGGTTTCGTTTGTAGTAGTGTTGTTCTATATGCTTACTATCATCGGTATATTTATACTTCGCCAGAAAAGACCGGATGCACCACGTCCCTATAAAGCATTCGGATATCCGGTGCTTCCGTTGATATATATCATGATGGGTATAACATTTTGCTCACTGCTGATCATCTATAAACCTAAATTTACCTGGCCTGGTTTGATCATCACCCTGATTGGTATACCTATATATTACTTTGCTGTACAGCAGAAGAAGGGGAAATAAAGGAGAAGAAAATATTAATAAGCTAATTCTTGCTCCCTGAGTCTGAATTAGCGTATTTTGAATCATCAGCACCTGGCACGCCTCTGTTTCAAGCGCACTTTGCCAGGTCTTTTTTTATAAACCGTTTTACGAAAGTGCTATTAATCACGGTTTCGAGTTTTTGCCAGAGTATACATTGCTTCAAAAAAATATTCCAGCAGAGATCTCCGCTGGAATATAGATATATAGTAATAGTAGTTAATTACAACTGCGATTCCAAAACCGCGAGCCCCTCTGCAAACGAACGTGGCTCGTAGCCTAAATCAGTTCGTGCCTTGTCAATGATAAATCCTGTTTTCGGTGGACGCTTGGCTGGCTGTGTAAATTTGGTCGAGTCAGTAACGTTCACTAACGACTTATTCAACTTGAAATAATCAGCAGTAGCAATCGCTATATCATACGGAGTCAGAAAATCCTTACCGGAGATATTATAGATGCCGGTTGCTTTCTTCTTCGCTGCCAGGTAGCAACCTTGTGCAAGATCTTCGGCCAGGGTTGGTGTTCTCCACTGGTCGTTTACAACCTGTATAGATTTACCTTGCTCCAGGCTGTTCTTCACCCACAACACTATATTTGACCGACTCATGTCACGCGTAATGCCAAACACCAGCACTGTGCGTAATATAGACCAGCCTGTTTTACTTTTCTTTACAACTTCTTCTGCGGCCAGTTTACTTTCACCGTAGTAGTTTACCGGGTTCGGTTTTTCATTTTCATCCAGCGGGCCGCGCGTGCCATCGAAAATAAAATCAGTCGATACGTGCACCATGTGTACGTTGTGTTTTTCGCAGGCTTTCACCAGGTTTTCAACCGATGTTACATTGGCTGTCCAGCAGGCTTCGCGTTCTGTTTCACACTGATCTACTTGTGTCATGGCGGCTGTGTTGATCACGACATCCGGTTTGGTTCGCGCGAACACTTCATCAACAGCTTTACCATCGGTGATGTCCAGTGCATGGAATTCTCCTTGGGTGATCGGCAGTACCGATTTGCCTCTTGCTGTAGCAATGAGTGTTACAGATGGATCTTTCTCCAGTAGTTCAGTAAGCTTTTGGCCCAGTAATCCGTTTGAGCCAGTAACGAGGATCTTCATATTTAGATATAGTATAGAAAGTGAGCTTGGGTAATATTACTTTTTAGGCGTTGTCTTGGGTGGATATTGATATCCGTATAGCTTGGTAATTTTCTTCCTCGATATTTCTTCAACTGTTACGATCATGCGCACATCATCTACAGGTCTGTCGAATTGATCTTTGGGAAGCGTAGCGATCTTGTCAATCACTTCCAATCCCTTAATTACTTTGCCGAATACAGTATAATCGCCATCCAGTTGGGGTGCTCCACCTACAGTAGTATAGGCTTTGAGCTTTTCCGGAGAAACTTCACGTTCGGTTTTTATACCGGTTTGTTTTTCAACACGCGGTTTAAGTTTGAGTATAAAATCCTGGGCGCCTTTTGAATCTCCACTTTGATATAGTTTTGCAATAGTATCGTACGTAGCTTGGTTGGCAGGATTCTGAAAGAACTGCTGCATGGCCTGATTGAATTTTGCCGGATCGATTTTGATATCTTCTTCGGTAACTTTTGAACCTTGTACGATATAAAACTGACTGCCACTGGAAGCCTTCGAAGGGTTTTGTTCATTACCTTTTCGTGCAGCAGAGAGCGCGCCTTTTTCATGAAAGTACTTCGGATTAAACTCTGCATCTATAGTATATTCCGGCCCACCGCGACCGAGCATTTGTCCTTTAGCAGCTTTCTTTGAATCAGGATCTCCTCCCTGAATCATGAAGCCTTCGATAACACGATGAAAAAGTAAACTATCGAAGTAATGTTCTTTAGCCAGTTTAATGAAGTTCTGTTTGTGCTTGGGCGTTTCATCATACAGAATAGCTACCATGTCTCCATACTGAGTCTTGATGGTAACGACAAAATCTTTTTCCTGCGCACAGCCGGAAAATACAACGAGACACAACAGCAGGAGGGAAAGCGATTTGCGCATAATTTAAAGTATATATATAGTTTATAGTTGTTGTCTGATCTCTTTCAGGATTTGTTCACCACCAATATTCAGCACTTCGTTGGCCACCATCTCTCCAAGTTCTTTTACATTTTCAAACGAAGACGAACGCTTTACTTTGATCACACGCTGTCCGTCCAATGAAATGATACCGGCTTTCAGTGAAATAGAATCTCCATCAATATGCGCATACCCGAATGCCGGAATACTGCATCCTCCATGCAACGTCTTTAAGAAAGACCGTTCTGCATGAAGACATACTTCGGTAGCCGGATGGTTAACCCAATTCGTTATAATTTCCTTTTTCTTAAAGTCTAATTTTTTATGACACTCGATCGCGATCGTTCCTTGTCCTACAGCCGGCACAAAATAGCTGGTCTCGATCTTATCAACGATCATGTTATCATACCCCATGCGATGTACACCGGCATACGCCAGCAACAACGCATCACATTCGCCCGCTTGCATTTTGGCGATGCGTGTCTGTAAATTACCACGAATGGAAACAGCTTCAGCATTCGGATAAAAGTGTTTCAGGAAAGCTACTCTGCGCGTGGAAGATGTACCGATCTTTAGTTTATCAGATGTAATGTTGATCTTCCTGTCGCTGATCACCACATCATTTACCAATTCACGTTCGGTGAACGCTACAAGTTCAAGTTCTTCCGGTATATCAGACGAAAGATCTTTAGCGCTATGCACCGCTATATCGATGGTACCATCTAATAATTTTGCTTCGATCTCTTCAGTAAATACACCCTTGCTGCCAATCTTGGCAATGGATACATCCAGTATTTTATCACCCCGTGTTTCAATCGGGATGATCTCGGTGGTATAACCCGAAGGCTTTATGAGACTGGCCACATATTCAGCCTGCCACAGCGCAAGCTTGCTGCCGCGTGTACCAATGCGTATTGTTTTTGTATAGGGCATGGTTGTGATCGTATGTTAAAATATATACTTCAACACGTTGCGTGTGCTGAAGTGAAGGTATATCAATTCGGATTCAATGTCTTGGACAACTTCAGCGACAAATCAAGAAAGATCATTTTCGCACTGCCGTTACGTTCCAGGTGATAGCCTGCATCGTTTAACAGCTTGAATGATTTCTCAACTTTATCTAACGTTAATACTTTGCTGAAGTCTTGTACGAACTTCAACTCATCGCCACGCGTGCGATTCATGTCAGCCGCCCCTGAAATGTTCAGCAACGATTCACGCATCATATTTATACTATAGCTGATCAGGCTTCGCTGGTTAAGTTTGTCCAGTGAATGATATTCGTCAGCCATGGTTACCAGGGTGCCATAGTTTTTACGGAAGCATGCACGCATCCACTCGATGAAACGCTGGGTGTTGTCATCTTCTTCGCTGTCGATAAGCTTGATGCCGAAGTTTAGTCTGCCTTCGGCAAGCTGCGCTAATTTTTCTGCTTTGCGTTCTTCTACTCCGTGTTTCTCCTGGAGATAGGATTGTACTTCGTTGTCGTGCAGTAGGGGTACCGTTACAATCTGCGTACGCGAAATGATGGTAGGCAACAATTTATCAGCAGCGTTCGTAACGAGTATAAAGTACGTTTGTGGAGGTGGCTCTTCCAGGATCTTGAGTATACCATTGGCAGCAGCAGAGTGCATAAGCTCGGGTTGCCAGATGATCATGATCTTGTGCGGACTTTCAAACGGCTTTAGGGAAAGTTTCTTAATGATCTCACGACTTTCCTCGCGTGATATCAATGCCAGTTTATCCTCACCACCGTAATAATTCGTCCAGTCATCAAGCGAGCCATGTGGCTGTTCCAATAAAAATGATCGCCAGCTTTTTAGTATCTCTGCTTTGAAGCGGTCTTCGTCTTTATCATTCTTCACATTGCTCAACGGAAATACAAAGTGTGTATCCGGGTGAATGAACTTGGCATTCTTTGAGCATGCCGGGCACGTTCCGCAGGCATCATACTCACCTTTGTTCTGGCAATGAAGATAGGTAGCATACGCCAAGGCGAGCGGCAGGTTCAACGCTCCTTCTGCGCCCACAAAAAGTTGTGCGTGCGCGGTGTGGTTCGCCTTGACAGCATCAATAAGCAGTTCCTTTACGTCAGATAATCCTGGAATATCAGCAAACTTCATGTTATTTCTTTTCCCATCCGCGACTTCGCGCAGAGGTCTCAAAGATATGGGAGAGAATCTCTTTATCCACATCCGAAAAGATAACATTTCTTCGACCGGTCACACGGCCTGCAGTTTCCAGTGCTTTCGGCAACTGGTATGTTTCAAAACCGGAAGCGCCACCCCATGCAAAAGACGGTACATAGTTAGGAGGGAAGCCGTGACCAAAAACATTTGCCGCTACATCTACAACGGTGCCGGTGTTAAACATCGTGTTGATGCTGCATTTGCTGTGATCGCCCATCATCAGGCCGCAGAATTGCAAACCAGTATTTTCAAAACTTTCCGAAGCGTGGCTCCAGAGTTTTACAGAGTCGTAATTGTTTTTGAGGTTCGAGGTGTTGGTATCAGCACCAAGGTTGCACCACTCACCGAGCACCGAGCATCCCAGGAAACCATCGTGGGCTTTATTACTGTAACCAAAAATTACCGAGGTACTTACTTCGCCTCCCACTTTTGAAAACGGACCGACTGTTACATCGCCTCGGATCTTGCCACCCATGTTAACATGCGCACCTTCACACAATGCAAATGATCCGCGAATGATCGCGCCTTCCTGGATGATACTGTTCTTGCCAAGATAAATCGGACCAGACTCTGCATTTAATATAGCAGCACGGATATATACTCCTTCTTCTACGAAGATGTCGCTCTCGGAGCCATATACTACCGTATGCTTATCCGTTATACCTGCGGATTGTCTTCCGGCTGTGATCAGTTTGAAATCAACTTTTAGCTGCGCGGCATTCTCCCGGAAGATCTTCCAGGGTTTGTCTATCAGTGGTAGTGTATGTTTATACTCTATGGTGTTGGATGCATTCATCTCGCTCACCGGCTGAGATGCCGCAATGAGCAGCGAATCTTTGGTGAGGAAGTAGTGAGGCGGTAATGCTTTTATAGTATCAACTAAAACCTGGTCAGGACAAACCGCTCCATTGATGAGTATATTTTCGGGAGAGGAGCGTACCGGAAATTTCTTCTGAAGATATTCTTCTGTTTTGAAAGATGCTTTGGTGTTTAACCATCTTTCCCACTTCTCGCGAATGGTTAAGATACCAACACGGATGTCGGCTACAGGGCGGGTATATGTAAAAGGAAAAAGTGACGTGCGTACAACCGGGTCGTCAAACAAAATAAGATTCATCCCTCAAAAATAGAATTCGGATGTCACGCTAAAAATGTGCGTTTCGCTGTGCGCGGACACAGGTTCGAGAATATTCTAAATATTTTTTATAAATACTGCTAACAACAAAAAAGCCCTTGTTTTGCAAGGGCCTTTTCTCTCTCCATTTAAAAGAAGAAGTTATTATGCTTTCTTCTGATACTTGTTTTTGAATTTCTCCACACGTCCGGCTGTATCCACGAACAGCTTTTTGCCAGTGAAGAAAGGATGCGAAGCAGAGCTTACTTCGACTTTAATTACAGGGTATTCTTTACCATCTTCCCACTTGATAGTCTCTTTCGGAGACTGTGTAGAACGGGTAAGGAATTTATGATCGCTGGATGTATCCCAGAAAACCACGTCTTTGTACTCTGGATGAATGCCTTTTTTCATATCAATTTCTTGCGTTATTCCTCTAAAAGGACTGCAAAGATAAGCACAGTCGCTTTATATACAAATGTATACTCGTAAAATTCAAAAATCGCTCTTCACTTGTTAAAATCAAGGTTTTTTAGAGCCGATCGCCATGAAATTAGCGATGACTTCATCCCTTGTGATTAAACAGATGTGGAGATAATCATGCTTGGGCGGCACGGCTATCAGTTCATAGCGTTATCTTGCACAACTTTTTTTAATAGCTTATGCGATTAACTTTACTGATACTGCTGTCTTTCATGGCCGTGAGCGTTGCACAGGCGCAAAGTCCGTATGCTCCCCTCAACGAAGATTATTATCATTGGATTGATCGGTACGAAGTAAAGACAGGAAAGATACTACCGCACTTTTTCACATCGGTAAAACCCTATAAGCGTTCTGCAATTATAGCGTTCGTTGATTCGGTAAACGCACTGGAAGGATTTCAGTCGCGTGCTGATAAATTCAATTACGATTACCTGCGCAACGATAGTTGGGAATGGTCGCGTGCCGAAACTGCTGACAGCAAACGCGCTTTCTTAAAAACTTTTTACAAGAAGAAATCAGACTTCTTTCATGTAGATGTTCCTGAATTTGATCTGCATGTAAACCCGGTTCTATACCTTGGTCTCGGTAAAGATTCACGAAGAGATGATCGCCTATTTATCAATACACGCGGTGTGGAAGTGCGCGGTATGGTGGATCGTAAAGTTGGCTTCTACACATACCTCACCGATAACCAAATGATCCTGCCTTCATACGTATGGGACCAGATGTCGCTGAACCCCGTTATACCGCATGAAGGTTTCTGGAAAGAATTCAAGAATGGTAAAGGTGTAGACTTTTTACAGGCACGCGGCTATATAACCGTAGATGCAACCAAGAGTATAAATCTGCAGGCCGGTTACGATCGCTTCTTTATTGGCAACGGTATGCGTTCGCTTATATACTCTGACTATGCACCGCCCGCTTCATTCTTCAAAGCCAATATAAAAGTATGGAAGCTGAACTATGTATACTCCATTAGCGAAATGACGGCTGACGTAGACGCAAATCTTGGCGGCAGCCGCTCCATGCAAAAAGGTTATCCGGACAAATTTGTTACGTTCCATCACCTGAGTCTTAACATCGGCAAGAAGTTAAATATAGGTGTATTTGAATCAGTGATCTTTAGTCCGGATGATACAACGGGTGCCGGTAAATTCGAATGGGCATATCTTAATCCCATCATTTTCTTCCGTGCTATAGAACAACAAAATGGCAGCAGCGATAACGTATTGCTTGGTCTTGATTTCAAATGGAACGCGTTACGCAAACTTTCTTTCTACGGACAGTTTGTAATGGATGAATTTGTACTGAACGAAATAAAATCGGGAGATGGCTGGTGGGCCAACAAGTTTGCTGTGCAGCTCGGAGGTAAATATATAGATGCATTTGGTGTACCGAACCTGGATTTGCAGGGCGAGATAAATTTAGCAAGGCCCTATACGTATTCGCACAATACGCAGTATTCAAATTATACCAGTTATCAGCAGCCGCTGGCACACCCGCTGGGCGCAAACTTCAACGAGGCTATTGGTATGATCCGGTATCAGCCATTGCCACGTCTTAATGTAACTGCGAAGTTGTTTGTTACGCGTATAGGTCGTGATTCAACCGACTATAACTGGGGTGCATCTACAGCCCAGAATCCGAAGTACGATTGGGGAAGTGATCTGCTGAAGCCAAATACACAACGCGAATCAACGTATGGTAACAAGATCGGACAAGGCTTCAAAAATGATATAGTATACGGGAGCTTTACGGCTTCATGGCACTTCAAGCATAATATATTTATAGATGTTAATGTTGTAGTGCGGAAGAGCGATAGTGCACTTAATTTCTATAACAATAATACATCAATCACTTCCCTGGCTTTGCGCTGGAATATAGCTCAGCGATTGTACGAATTTTAGGAAACAATATTCGAGGTATAAAAACGTCAATGTCATAATGGCTACTATGCTTCGTATTTACATTACAATTAAAAAATGAAAATATTCTTTCGCATTCTTCAATACGCACCCGGTATACGCTCGCAGCTCGCTAAATTTTTGTTGTATGCTGTGTTGGCTTCCGGGTTCAGTGCGGTATATCTGGGACTGCTGCAACCGATGCTGGATATTCTGTTTATTCAAAAACTGAATGATACCGTAACAAAACTGCCGGAATTTTCGCTTTCCGTAGAATATGGCAAGGACGTTTTGATGTATTACTTCTCGGATACACTCAAAGCA
>CBIHOZ010000185.1:0-13841 GCA_966211525.1 uncultured Chitinophaga sp.
ACTTTGGCACTTCGTTCCTGATATCTTTCCCGGTAGTAGGCTAATACAACGTAAAGGGTACGCGCTTTGCGTATATCCTTTACGTCATATATATTATTTTTCCAGCTTAAGCTTACCTACTTCTCCTTCATCGTAGCGATCGCCAGTTGCTACAGCCCGCAACATGCTAAAGAATGTTACCATTTTATTGGATGCGCTGTTCCAGTAGTGTGCAACCTGTACATTTACTTTCAGCAGGCATAGCTTCGGGTCGTCAACACCATCGGGGAACCACGCTTTCAGCATCGGCTTCCATAGCTGTTTCATTTTCGCTTTGTCAATAATTACCGAGCTCGTACCATTGGCGTGTACATATACATTCTTACCCGGATGCGAGTATACCAGGGCAACCGAATTATCATGCGAAGCCTCGTGTATCTTTTCTGAAAACTCGTTTGTAAAGAACCATGCATTTCCTTCATCGTCAACATCAATGGTAGCCATAGGTCTGCTCATTACATTGCCATTGTCATCGGTGGTAACAAGCATGCATATATTTACATCCTCCACAAGCTCCTTAAACTTCTCTACCGCTTCATGGCGGTTCTCAATCACTTCAAATGCCATACGCTGTTATTTAATGGTTTTCAAACTATATATTTCATATACGCGAGCCGCAATTATTTATCGCGCTGATCGGTGATCTCCTGCTGTGCATGCTCGGGGTTGTTTACAATATTGCGTTGCTCATCCTCATTTACACGAGGCTGTTTTTCCCAATCTTTTGGTTCGGGGTTAGCGGCAGCGCTTTCATTGGCTACTGCTTGCTCGGTTTGTGCAGACACTTCTTCTTCCGTTGCAGGTGTCGATGGCTTTTCGCCTGGTTTGCGTGTTGCAACGGAGCGGTTCGGATCTTGCTTTTTCTGACCGACACGTTTTTGTTGTTTCGCGCGCACTTTCATAGTAAGTAGTTATATCTGATATATAGGGAAAAATTGAGCCTGCAATTTCTGACTGCTCCATACCTGTGCAGGTATAGCGCAGTGCAAATAATTCCACAGATTAATCCGCATTTTTCCTCGCTTTAAACCTCTGCTCGTATTAAACGTTTCTACAAGAACTGTCCGAATAATTATATTTGATTATGATAGGAAAGACCATGCGAAAAGACTTTATCCTGGTGGCTGAAGATGATGCTGATGACCGCTACCTGATGCAGACAGCTTTTGATGAGAAGGGATATACAGACAAGGTGGAATTTGTAGAGAACGGTATAGAACTGATCAACTATCTCGAATCAATCGCCAATACAGAATATCCCGGATTTATACTACTGGATTTAAACATGCCAAAGAAAGATGGCCGTGAAGCACTGAAAGAAATCAAACAACATCCTGTTTTTAAAAAGATACCGGTTGTTGTATTCACTACTACCAAAAACGATGCAGAGATACAACGCTGTTATGAACTGGGCGCTAACAGCTATATAGTTAAACCGACAAGCTTTGAATCGCTGCTCACGGTTATTCAGGACGTACGCAACTATTGGTTTTCAGTGGCATCTATACCGGCTCTCTAGCAAATACTATACTTCGCTCGTCTGCGGTACTTTCTTCTTCTTGGCAAACAGCTTTTGCAAAAATGGTTTTGCATTATAGAGCAGATGCGATGCAACATTCTTGAGCACGCCCGGCAGGAACATGCGCGTGATGGGATTCTTGGCAATAACTTTTCCGGCCAGCAGATCAACGGCTAAAGATGAGCCGGTGCTAACGAGCAGGTCATTCCGCGTTTCGCGTGTTGTAACTTTTCCAACAATAGACATTAGTGTAGAAAGCGGACGAAGTTCTTCTTTCAATTCACGAACGTCTACTTTGATCTGCGCTTTCTGTTCCTGGAGCAGCGCCAAAAGCCGCTGTCTCTCTTTAACAAGATCATCATGGGTACGAATTCTACTCATATATCCGGGTAATTAAGAAATTACGAATGGCGGGTGCTATAACTGATTTACGTAACAACAACAACAGCCCTATCAGCAAAACATATACACCAGCAACGATAAAGAAACCACCCACTATATTATTAATCACTTTCCCTATCCACCAGCTTAAACCAAGCCCCGAAAACAGCAACACAAACAACACAAGTATAGCTACTACCATAAACGTAAAGCTCTGCGATGCCATACCCGTGGCCTTTTCAGTTGCGTTCAGTGCGGCAAGTTTGAATTGAGTTTCAAAATAATCGCCGGCATGTTCTGCTAAATCTTCGGCCTTTGATTTTAATTCTGCCATACGGGTTAACATTTATAGATTTCGGTAGATAAAGTTTGTTTAAGGTTTTACCATGCAACCTGTATGTATAGGTAAAACCTTAAACAAAAGCTGCATACGATCAGCTCAACGATTCTTTTACACGCGACAGACGTGATTCTGCTTCGGATTTTAATCCTTTTGCTTCTGATACAACCCGGTCTTTCGCACTATAAAGTTTCTCGCGATTGCTCAGGATCATATCCGTGATGTTGCCTGCAAAATCATCTGCTGCTTTCGAAATCTTCTTACGAAGATCGCTTCCTTTGTCTGGTGCAAGGAGCAGTCCTATAACAGCACCTGCTGCTGCAGCACCCAGCACTCCCAAGATTATTTTACCGTTTCTAGTCATGACTTTTAACATTTTAAGTTTACTATCACGCTTTCATAAAAAATCATTCCAAGTGAAATGAAATCCACGTAAAATCAACCCACACGAAAATGTGAGATTATTTTTGTTTCACTTTATAACTTAACAAGACTTTTTGAGTTACTTTAACGAATAAGTTATTGGTAACTCTACCTGTAAAGAGCATTCAGAGTGAAGAAGATATTGATCATAGATGATGAAAGGGATCTATGTATATTACTGAGGTCGTACCTGGTACCGCTAAAGTATGAGGTACATATAGCTTATACCCTTACAGAAGGTATACAGAAGCTGGAGGGTATATCTCCGGACATTATTTTCCTGGACAACAATTTGCCCGATGGCCTGGGGTGGGATAAAGTAGACTATATCCACCAGAATTTTCCTTCGAGCACCATAAACCTGATGAGTGCGTACCGCGGATTTCCGACTGAGTTGAATGGACACCCGGCTGTTAAATTCCTCGAGAAGCCTATCAGCCTCGGGTCGCTTAAGAATTACTTATGAGTCTTTCTGCTTCCTGCGCTCTTCGCGTTTTTTCTTCCTGCGTTCTTTCCGTTTTTCCTTTTTAAGTTGCTTCTCCATCTTGCGGGTTAGCGCTGTATCTTCGTTGGTAACGGTGTTCAGTTTAATCGTGCCTTCGCGTTTGCGTTGCTCAAAAGTTTTTAAAAAAGCAGCCGAATAAAATTCCCATAGCGCAGCCCACGTAGCTGGTTGAGCCGCGGCAACTGTACCGGCCAGCGGTACGCGGGTTGCAAACTTATCCCGATCGCGGTTATTCGCCAGAAATACACCTATAGATTTCCATGCGTCAGAGGAGCCCGGTTTACCTTCAGCATCAGACACAACCTTCAGATTAGTCGCTTCATACCGGATATAGCCTTCGATCTTGCTGTCCAGTAAAGCCAGGTTGGTATATAGATCCAACTCACCGTGTTCAACTGTTTTTTGTGCATACGTTTTGAAGAAGCCATTCAACAGCTGAATGTCTACATTTTCAACAGTAAGATTGATATCCAGATCAGGGACAGCCTTATGTGCATTGAACTTCATTTTTATACGCAGTGTACTTGTGTCCGATGATGATGCTGTAAAATTTGCAGTAGAAGGTAATGCACTGGTGCTGTCTGCTATATGGCAGAGATTTTCAATGGCACCGTTCCAGTTATAAAAGGTAAGGGCGTTGCGTGACTTGATGTTCAGATCGTAGTAGGTAAATTTACTATCGATTATCGCTACATGATTTACTTTTAGCGGAGACAGTTGTTTTAACACAACGGCCCAATCAACACCAGTACCATATTGATCGCTCTTGTCGCCTTCAATAAAATTTAATCGGGCACGTTCAAAGGTAATATTGCTGACAAGGGCTTCATCCAGCAGCGCATTCCAGTCTACCGACAAATCTATAGCCGATGCATACAAAAGCGGAACATCATTTTGCACCTGGGATTTATAGATGTAAACATCCTGTAGTTGAAAGGCGCCTCTGTACAGGTATAGATCGACATCATCTACTTTACAGGTATAACCTTGTACACGAGCCAGTACGTTGTTAACGTGGCGTGTTACGTAGTTGAGTAACACCAGTCGCGCTCCAATGAGTATAACAAGAAGCGCTGCCAGGATCCAAATGCTCCGCGGAATCTTCATGGCTTATTCCTTTTTACGCTTCCGTTTTTTTACATCCTTTCGTGCATTCTTCTCGGCTGTGGCCTGATCGGTTTGTTGAGTTCGCAAAGCAAACGAAGACTTTATACCCGAGAAAAGTGACTTCCACCAGTAATTGAAAATAGCTTTCTTACGATCGCGGTAAAATAAAATGACACCAGTCTGTTTCTCACCCGTTACATAACGGCCTGCATCATCTTTGATAAATGTATTGATGGCCAGCGTGAGTAAATTATTACGTACCGCTTTGTCCTTATCCTTGTCTTTGCGCAGGCTCGCGATACGCAGATCTTTATAGCTCATATCCACGGCACCATCCGAACGGATATCGTTAAACTTGAAACTGAAATTGAGCTTCAGCATAGTTCCGCTTTCAACTTGTATTTTCGCTTGCGGCCCCAGCATATCATTCATCCGCGTCAGCGGAAAATTGCTGAGCGATCCCTTTACAACAGCGGGTTCTTTGGTGTTGGAGAACTGACATGTCATAACCAGTGTGCCCTTCCCCATAAACGATGACGATGCTTCCAGGAAAGCCGGTGGCAATGTCTTGTCCGTAGAAATATGAAATATACCGGCCTTTAGTTTATCGAAATATATAGTACCGCTGGAATCTGCTTCTTCTCCAATCTCTTCATACGAGATCCGGCTATCGATGAGCCGCAATGTATCAATGTTCAATCCGAAAGGTAATTTAGCCAAAGCATCTACAGGCAAAGGCATGTAGTCACGCTTCGGAAATGAATAATGTTTGTTGCGAAATACATCGAGTAATAACTTAAACTTTACGGACGATGCATTGACAAAAACTGAATCGCCCGTAGCGAAATTCAACCCTTCTATAGCGAATGACGTGACCATGCCGTGAAAGCGGTCATCTTCCACTCGCTTGCGCCTCGCGTGCTCATGTTTCGAAAAGCGTGGACGCAGGCGGAGTGTATCGATCGTTAATCGCTTATGCTCCCGGTCCAATTGCAGTTGTCCGAAGGCAAGGGTATAGAATGGGAAGTCAACGACAAGCGAGTCCATCACCATTCTGCGCACCGTTAGCGGCTGCTCTTCATTGGTATTGTTGATGGTAAGACCTTCTATATCGATGCGGCTTTTCAGTGACATGGTATCGCGCGATATACTATCGCCCGTGCGAAAAAAAGCCTGCTTGATGTCAATGGTATTTATAAAAATAGACATCTCACTTTTCTTTATCGGTTCACCTTCAGCACGTGCCTTCTCTTTCTTTTTACTGATGCTGAATTTTACTATATCGGCTGTTATGGCACCGAGGTGTATATCTCTTCGAAAAATGAGACGAAGTATATTAAAGGAGCGTACGTTACATCCATAGATCTCTGCCGACATTTTTTCTTTCGGTATATCGATCGAAATTGTATCAATCGACATGGTCCGATCTCCCAAACTCAGTTGCAGCGAATCGTATTGGATATAAATTCCATCTTCCTGGAGAGAAGAAACTTTTTCTTTAAGTGTACGGTGAAGAAATGCGGGAAGGTAACGGGAAGCAAAAAAAACAGAAGCACTAATAATTATCAGAACAAATGAAATGATAATCCATACATATTTTTTTGCTTTCATTGGGTAGGGTGCTTACAGTGCGGTTCCCTGCAGCTGCACAGAAGTTACGAAAATTATTTCCGAAACCTCTATGCCTGCTGAGAGATGTATATATATAGTGGTTGTTGTTATGAATTACCTGCTTCATTCTTTTCTGCCCACTTCTTCATTTTCTTATTGGCGAAAATGGCAACTTCTACACGTCTGTTCTGGTCACGTCCGGAATCAGAGTTATTATCAGCAACCGGTTGGCTTTCTCCATACCCTGTTGTGGTAATACGACTGTTCTTCACATTTTGTGCACCCAGAAATGAAGCAACTGATTTAGCCCGCTCTTCTGAAAGTTTCTGGTTGTGATCATCAGAACCTGTATTGTCTGTGTGGCCTTCAATCAGAATGTTGGTGTCTTCATATTTATTCAGCGTTGCTGCAAGCTCGCGCAGGTTCTGCTGAGTGGTAGGGCTTAGCTGCGAAGAGTTAACATTAAACAACAAGCCCGAGTTAAATGTTATCTTTATACCTTCACCTACACGTTCTACCGTTGCACCTTCCAGGTCGCGTTTAAGTTCTTCCGCCTGTTTATCCATCTGGCGTCCGATCAACGCACCGGCAGCTCCACCTACGGTAGCTCCTATAATAGCACCTACTGCTGTATTACCAGATCGCGATCCGATAACTCCGCCAATAGCGCCTCCGGCTCCTGCACCAATAGCTCCGCCTTTTGTAGTATTGGTTGCATTACATCCTATCAATATCTGCATGCTCATTGCTACCAGCATAAACAATACAGATACTTTTCCTAGAACGCTGCTTTTGACTTTGTTCATAATTAGAATTGTTTGTGTTTATACTTTTTCAAGTTACCGTCAGGCCCTTCGTATTACTCCGAGTAATAAAGAAAGGATGGCCAGTACAATCAGAATGTGAATCAATCCGGTAGCGCTATATACGAATACACCAAGCAACCATCCGATAATTAATATCACGGCAATTAAATACAATAATGATCTCATAATGTTTGTTGTTAAAATTTATACTTCTACGGGATAAAAAAGCTTGCCACCTGCATTCGCAAGTGTGGAAAAAGTTACTTTAATATAGTATCGCAACAAGATATATACCTCTCATTTACCCAATTGTAGATTTTATTATACACCACCCGCTATATAGTTACCCGGCAGATTTGGGGCACAACTTTTACAAAAGTCCTTACACGTTTCATTTAATATATAGCATGAAGATCAAAGCATTCCTGGTAAATCTGGCGGAGATTTACCGTTTTACAGTGAGCGTTATGCGGGAAGTATTTCTACCTCCCTACGACTGGAAAGAAACATTGCGACAATGTTTTGTAGTAGGCAATCGCTCTTTGTTTCTGATCGTATTTACTTCGTTTCTGGCCGGTATAGTGTTTACACGACAATCGCGGCCATCGCTTTCATCCTTTGGCGCAGAGTCGTGGCTGCCATCGCTTGTTTCTCAGGCAGTGGTGCGTTCACTGGGCCCGCTTATTACAGGGTTGATCTGTGCAGGAAAATTAGGATCGAACATGGGAGCTGAGTTAGGAAGCATGCGGGTAACAGAACAGATCGATGCTATGGAAGTATCGGGCACCCGGCCGTTCTCTTATTTAGTAGCGAGTCGTGTTACAGCTGCTACATTGATGTTACCGTTCCTGGTGGTGTTTGCTGATACAACAGCATTGCTGGGTTCATTTCTCACGGTAAACTTTATGAATAACTCCAGCTTTCAGCTATACTTTAATGATGTAGCAGTATCGATCACCTATGTAGATATATTTTCTTCACTTATTAAAGCAGCCTTCTTTGGTTTTGCTATAGGTGTTGTTGCATGTTATGCAGGCTATCATGCAGAACGTGGCACTGCAGGCGTAGGTAAAGCGGCCAACACAGCTGTGGTGGCTTCCATGATCCTGATCTTTGTTATCGATTTGTTGAGTCTTCAGTTCATAAATCTTTTCAGACGATGAGACAAGAAGCAGCAACGGCATCTATACCCGAAAAAGAAGTTGCTTCAGCATCGGATGTAGTAGTGCGTATACAACATCTGAAAAAATCATTTGGTGACACGCATGTGTTGCGCGATGTAAACCTGGACCTGCACGCAAGTGAAAACCTTGTTATACTCGGCCGATCGGGCACCGGTAAATCTGTACTTATTAAATGTATGGTTGGCCTTATCAAACCCGACAGCGGCTCGATACATATACTCAACTACGATGTACTGAAGCTGAATGAAAAGGAAATGAATGAACTGCGCCTGCACGTTGGCTTTTCATTTCAGGGAAGTGCACTATACGATTCCATGACGGTGCGCGAAAACCTGGAGTTTCCGCTGAAGCGCAACCTGGGTATATATGATCCCAAAGAATTAAAGGCTCGTGTAGTTGATGCCCTGGAAGATGTAGGCTTGGAGAATGCGATCGACAAAATGCCGGCAGAACTTTCCGGTGGTATGAAGAAGCGCATTGGTATAGCACGCACACTCATACTGAAGCCGAAGATTATGCTTTATGATGAGCCTACAGCAGGACTTGACCCAATCACTTCGATCGAGATCAACGAACTGATTGTAAAGGTACGCGACAAGTATAAAACGTCTTCGATCATTATTACGCACGACATCAGCAGCGCGCGCCACACAGCTGATCGTGTTATAGCATTGGTAGGAGGCTATAGTAAATATGAAGGTACGTTTGATGAGATCAGGCAAACGACCGATCCGGAATTAGAACCATTCTTTAATTATTAGTAATTATGAAAACAAACGAAATAAGTCAGGATATAAAACTCGGAATATTTGTATTGGCCGGGTTGGCGATCTTTATCGCTACTGTATTCTTCATCGGAAGTGAGAACAGTATATTCAGCAGAACATTTACGGTTGTATCGATCTTTAAAAATGTAGAAGGTCTTAAGGAAGGCGACAACGTGTGGCTTTCCGGAGTAAAGATCGGTACGGTAAAAGATGTACGCATTGTATCGGAAGGTAAAGTTGTAGTACAACTTCAACTGAAAGAACGCCAGAACGAATTCATTAGCAAAAATGCAACGGCCTATATAGGGTCTGACGGTTTGGTGGGAAATAAGATTGTCGTAGTGCGACCCGGTAACGCAGCCAATCATATTGCAGACAATGATACCATTAATGCAGCATCGCCTACCGACACACAGGAGCTCATAAATATAGCCAAAGATGTAGGTCAGAATACAAAATTACTCACGGGCGACTTGCAGGTAATTTCACAAAAAGTTAAGAACGGGCAAGGTATAGTAGGCGAGTTGCTGAACGATGGCGCTTTTGCTCAGGACCTTCGTAGCACCGTAACGAATCTCCGTCTGGCTGGTAACAATATGAATCGCGCTACAGCTGAGTTAAACGGCCTGGTATATGAAATGAAAAATGGAGATGGCGTAATCAACCGCCTGCTATATGACACCAGCATGGCCGGTACATTTGATGCGGCACTGGTTAACGTAAAAAAAGTATCTGCCAATACAGCGAAGATTGCCGAAGATCTGAAAGATGTAGTAGCGAAGGTTAACAGTAACGATAATGCGCTTGGACTTCTGCTGGCCGATACAACTTTTGCGCAACGCATGGAGAACACGTTGATAAATGCTGAAAGCGCTTCAAACAAACTGGATGAAAACATGGAAGCGATGCAGCATAATTTCCTATTGCGTGGCTACTTCAAGAAGAAGCGTAAAGCTGAAGAAAAGGAACGCGCGAAATTAGCGCCTCCATCACCCAGTGGTATATAGTATCACGGGTATAAACATCCACAAGAATAAAGCAAAGTATAGCAGGAACAACGGCACAGTGTTTTATTTATAGCGAAGTGAGGATTCAGATTAACAAAATTTAAAAACCCTTAACACCATGGAAAAAGCAACAAGCACCAGAAGAGCATCTTCCAAGGAGAACTCTTCTGAATTAGAAGAATTTTTTATCGACAGCCTGAAAGACATTTATTGGGCTGAGAAGCATTTGACAAAAGCATTGGCAAAAATGCAGAAGGCTGCAACATCTGAAGAACTTGCCAGTGCATTTGCAGATCACCTTACAGTAACACAGGAACACGTGGCACGCGTAGAAAAAGTATTTGAACTGTTGGATAAAAAACCACAGGCAAAAAAATGCGAAGCAATGGAAGGCCTGATCAAAGAAGGTGAAGATATAATTTCAGAAACTGAGAAAGGTTCTGCTACACGGGATGTAGGATTGATCCTGGCAGCCCAAAAAGTTGAGCACTACGAAATCGCTACCTATGGTGGTTTGGCACAACTTGCCAAAACTATGGGGCGCGAGGATATCAAAGAGATACTCGGTCAGACGCTGGATGAAGAAAAGCAGGCAGACGAGCTGCTGACATCACTGGCAGAAGCTGACATTAACGAAGCTGCAGAGCAGGAATAGGTTCCCATCCCCTATACAGCCAGAAGTCAGGATGTAACGTCCTGACTTTTTTATTACCACAAAACATTACTGCCGTGAATATAGCCTTAACCCATAAGGAGTTTATACGCATAAACCGTAACTACGAGCGCGCTGCTAAAGCAGTCGCTTTAAAGTATGTAAGCGATAACAGTCCGGGTATAGTACGTATGCGCAAAGGCACCGGCTATGTATACCTGCTGGATCGCAAGCCTGTGCGTAATAAAAAAGACCTGGAGCGTATCAAGAAACTTGCTATACCGCCATCATGGTCGAGTGTATGGATCTGTGCCGATGAGGTTGGCCATATACAGGCTACAGGTTACGACCTGCGTAATCGTAAACAGTATCGCTACCATTCGTTGTGGACTGCGCTTCGGAACGAAACTAAATTTCACAGACTATATGAATTTGGTAAAGCACTGCCCGCATTGCGCCTGCGACTGGAAGAAGACTTGAACAAAAAAACGCTTTGTGAAGAAAGAGTTATCGCTACCGTTATCGCGTTGATGGAGCGCACCTATATACGCGTAGGCAATGAAGGATATGAAAAACTTTACGGCTCGTATGGACTCACAACGTTGAAGGATAAACACGTGGCGATCGATGGGAGTAAACTTGAATTCTCCTTCAAAGGGAAGAAAGGAATCTTTCAACGTATATCTATAAAAAATAAACGACTGGCCAACATCGTGAAGCAATGTCGCGAAATACCAGGTAAAGAACTTTTTCAATATTATGATTCCAACGGAATCCGTAAACCTATTGATTCTGGAATGGTAAATAGCTATATTCATGATGCAACCGGATTTGACTTCACTGCTAAAGATTTCAGAACGTGGGCGGGCTCATTGCACTTTCTTCGCGAGCTGAAATCGCTTGGTGATGTAACAACCGACAGTGATTGCAAAAAGAATATTTTACAGGCACTCGATGCCGTGAGTAAAAAGCTTGGCAATACCCGAATGATCTGCCGCAAATACTATGTACATCCGACACTTGTAAAACTATACGAAGAACGCAACCTGAAACGCTACCTCGATGACCTCGACACCATAGAAGAACCCGATGGCAAAGCAGACCTGACAGGAGATGAGAAGATATTGATGAAAGTGTTGAAAATAGCTGCTAGCCACTAGCTGCCAGCTGCCAGAGGTGTGAGCGAGGGGGATGAGTGTGTGATATATACACCCTATAAGCTCGCACCAGAAGCTAGTCGCCAGTAACCAAATATATAGCATCACACACCGACCTCACACACATGCCTTTCCAGTAGCCAGAGGCCAGCAGCTTGCAGCCGCTATTCTCGCAGCTCGCAGCTAAAAGCTCACAGCTAATTAAGTATCTTTACGACATGCTACTATACAACGTAACGGTCGGGATCGACAAAGAAATAGAACAGGAATGGCTGGACTGGATGAAACAACAGTATATACCTGTAGTAATGAAAACAGAGATGTTTACAGATTGGAAGATGTACAAGGTGCTGCACGATCAGGAAGATAATTCGGTTTCCTATAGCGTACAATACTTTGCAGCAGATATCCAGGAGGTTTTAAACTTTGTGGAGAAAGTTGAGCCGGAGCTGAATAAAGAATTTCAGAAGCGGTTTAAAGATCGGCACGTAGCGTTTCGAACACTCCTCGAAGAAGTCTGAAACGAAATAATTTTTGCTTTTGTTTATACTTCGTCTCTGTTCCTGTGTTGAGTCTTAATAACTTCTCATATATATGAACGTCAGGAAGATTAGTCCCGAAGAAATTCCGATGGTGCATTTTACGCATCAGGATGTACTGCGTGATGAAGAACAAAAAGTACTTCGTGCACACAAACTTGTTAAAGCGGTAATGATCAGCAATCTTGAACACCAGGATGTAGGTCTGATCATGCAACTGGAGGATGGTGAAGTAATTGAAACGTTCTCAAACCTTATTGACTTTGCCGATAACTATGTTGAGGTGAAGGGTGGTTCGTTTATACCGGTTTGGGCGATTGTGGATGTTGAGGCTTAGGTAAAAATTGGAAGATTATAAGATTTGAAGATTGGAAAATTTTAGAGATTACAAAAATTCAAACAATTACTCTTTGAGGTTTTTGAGCCTGTCCTGTTGTGAGGTATAAAAGCAATCTCCTTATTCCTCTGTGGGGAGATTGCTTTCTCTTTATATGCTTAACTACTTATTTTTTTCCTGGGTATTTCGATTTGTGTTCATCGAATAGCTCCTGTGGACGATCGCCACTAAAGTCGAGATCAATTTTCGGAGTGGCCAGTAAATCTACGCCCTTTAGTATATCGGGTAATTTGGCTGATATAGACCAGTTCTTTCCAGACATCGATATATATACTCCGCGATCGTTATCGTAATATACCGGGTAATCCTGAAAGTATACATAACGGGTTTTGGCGCGATACCCGTGAGCCGGTGCCCAGGGCGGAGGACCTCCTCCCTTCTTCTCATTCTTTTGTTTCTTTTTGCTCTTTCCCTGAGCCACTGCATCAGCTGTCGACAGTATGGTAGCAGCAAACAACACGAGCAGTAATAATCGTACGTTCTTCATGTTTCTAAATGGATTTGATCTCAAAGATCAGGAAGCCTATGAGACAATACCTTTTAAAAACGACAAAAAACTTACCACATTGAAATTATACCGTTACTTGGACTTCTCTGAAAAATACCGGGCTATCTGTTCGCGTTCAAGTGTGCAGTTAACCCATTCGTTGTCGAATTTGGTGCCGTACTTTTTATAGAAATTTATAGCAGGGTCATTCCAGTCAAGCACCTGCCACATCATGCCGGAGCAATTTTGATCAAGTGCGTGCAGCATGGTGCGATCAAATAGTAATTTACCAATGCCTTTGCCGCGCTCTGCTTCTGTTACAATGATATCTTCCAGGTATAGGCGCTTGCCTTTCCACGTGGAGTAACGCCAGTAGTATAGCGATAAACCTATTATTCCATTTTCATTCTCGGCAACAAAGAAGCCATATACCGGGTTAGGACCAAAGCCATCCAGTTCCATCAGCTCAACCGTATTGATCACTTCATGCGGAGCACGTTCATACTCGGCAAGTTCTTTAATCAATTCGAGCACGCGAGGCAGATCATCTTTTTTACCGATGCGTATTGTAATATTACTCATACTCAAAAATAAAAGAGGCAGCCTGTATATAGACTGCCCCTTGCAAAAATTTACAGGAAATTTATAGTTACATCTCTTTCTTCGCTACCGGTGGAACAACGCCCATGTTATACCATGCGAATACATATTGATCGGCTGTAGATTCTATCGCCTTTGATAAGTTGGAGGCACCGTGACCTGATTTCGTATCAATGCGAATCAACACCGGCATGTTACCAGCCTGGCTTTGCTGTAATGTGGCGGCAAACTTGAACGAGTGTGCCGGCACTACGCGATCGTCATGATCAGCCGTAGTTACCATGGTAGCCGGGTAGTTTGTACCTGCTTTTAACGCATGC
>CBIHOZ010000186.1:0-13798 GCA_966211525.1 uncultured Chitinophaga sp.
GCAGAACATTACAGGCGCATGAAGCGTGGTTAAAAAAATTAAATTGCCCCGTTCTTGAACTGCGCGGAGATGAGTCTGTTGAGAGCAGAGTGAATTCAGTTATGCAAACTATACATTCAAATTATAGACTTTCCCTATGAAACAGTATGAGTTAAAAGCAGGTCTGTTTGACAGGACAAGGGCGCTTACAATAGAACCTAATACAATTCGGTATGACGAGTTCGATTTGAAAAGTCGCGGATACAACGAGATGTTTAAATCCGAGATAGTCGATTTCAAATATATAGCAGAACCCATCCGCTGGGATCTGATTACCGTTGGGCGGAAGTATACAATCACCATTAAGAATACGGATGGCAAGCTGATGACAATTCGGTTCAAGAATTTCTTCTGGCTAAAAAATCATTACAACAAAATCTTTACGGAAATAATAACACTGCTCTGGGAGTATTACTTTAAGGATGTTGTTGATCGGTATCTGATTCGTTTCTACGATCATCAGGAAGCATTCCATATTGGTAAACTACAAATACATCAGCAGGGAATTGATGTTACAGGAACGGGCCTGAATTTTACCTGGGAGGAACTTGAACTCAAAGCATACACGCGATTCTTTGTTTTATCAAAACGCGACAAACCCGAATTTCATATCTGGATCGATTATAACGAATGGCATACGGAGATTTTGTATAGCTTGATTAAGACTATAGTAACGGAAAAGAAAACTTCCATCACCGCGGCTGCTTCTAAAAACGATTAAGTCCCTTTTCTTTCCCGCTGATATCGCAGATTTTCGCAGATATACTTTATCATTTTTATCTGCGTAAATCTGTGTGTTCTGCGGGCCAAAAAATTAGTACGTCTTTGTCATGTCTTTGGGAATGCAGATGATATAGTCTGCCGTATTCTTGTTGGCGTCATCGAGTTTTTCGAGGGTATCCTGCTCAACAGAGTGAATGGTAACAATTTTTAATTTCGGATCAGCTTTCTTTAAATACCAGTTTATACCCTCAAAATTCTGAGAGTGATATGCACCGTTGAAGTGCAGCGTAATAGCCTTCTTGTTCCTGAGAATAAAATATGCCATGGTAGCATCTTTCGAGGCCTGCGACTTCGCCATGTTCTCGCCACTGCCGCTGGGCTGATGTCCACCCATTGCCATCATTCCTTTATAACCCGGCAGGTTCAGATCTATATCAATTGGCAAAGGAGCAATCCATTGTTTTGCTTCTTCCGGTAAGGTCTGCAATGACTCTACACCTTTACGGTATACCAGGTTTGCGTAGCGTCTTGGAATATTTGTAGCTATAGCAGGAAGCTTCTTCTCTTTGGCAAATTCAATCAACGGTTTATAGTCGTTCTTATAGTTGTCCCAAACCTTAGCTTCGTTCAGCAGATGTCTTTCTTCGATGGTACCATTCAGGTATTCGTTTAATACGATCTGGTCATCGGCTTCAAACATTTCAAAACCTAAGGCCAGGTCAGGTTGTATAGTATATATATCTTTTGTTAGCTGTAGTTCAAGCCAATGGTCTATCGCATTATCATGCAGTTCGCCAAACAACACAATCTCTGCTTTGCTTACATCTTTAATCATTTTATCGTAGGCAACGACTTTACCTTCTTTGGTAAAGATCTTATAGGCAGGTTTATCCTGAGCAATAACGGATGAGGCTAACAATAAAAATACAACTACGATAAAACGCATAGTGAGGGTAAAATAGGTTTGTTTGTTGAGAGAAAAGATCAGCGCTTCCGAATGAGACTGACCGTGGCCCTTCTGCACTTGCCTCCTATAGGCGGATTCAGCTTCGATATTTTCAACTCTACCGCTTTGGCTGCTGGTAAAGCTTTCAATACATCGTCAGCAATTTTTCCAGCTACGGTTTCCAGGAGCTTGGAAGGTTTGGCCATCTCTTCTTTCACAATTCGGAAGAGTGTTTCATAGTTGATGGTGCCCATCAGGTCGTCATGCTCGGCTGCTTCTGTGAAGTCAGTGTCCACCGCTATATCTACTTCAAACCAGTTGCCCGATTCGCGTTCATGAGGATATACACCGTGGTAGGCATGGAACTCAAGACCTTCGAGCGCTACACGTCCACTCATGCAATCTCGTCAAAGAAAGATTTCATTACTTTTTTAACCGGTGCCGGAGGTGGCGCTATACTTACCTCTTCCAGAACAGGCGGAGGGGTATATGCAGGTTCTTTGGCAACTTCACGCTGTATAACAACAGGTTCTTTT
The DNA here is from genome assembly GCA_966211525.1 of uncultured Chitinophaga sp. Taxonomy (GTDB): domain Bacteria; phylum Bacteroidota; class Bacteroidia; order Cytophagales; family Cyclobacteriaceae; genus Ohtaekwangia. The sequence goes on from CBIHOZ010000186.1 coordinate 2,245, forward strand.
ACTGCTATAGGTTCTTTTGGAACGAGTTGAATTTCTTCCTGTATAGGAGTTGGAAGTTTTTCTTCGAAGTAATGCTGATTTGGAAACGCTATCTTTTTAGCTTCACGTTTCGCCATTGCTAAATGCTGATCGGGATCAAAGTCTTTTGTATGAGCACGTGCGCGTTCAACACGATCAAGCGTATCGTTGGACAGACGTTTCAGATCTGCGAGTAAATCTTCGCGATGAGACTCCAGCTTCTTATAGTTTTCAACCATCCCCTTGAGGCGGTCTTCCATCTCGGCTACAATTTCTTTCGCGCGTACGTCAGACTCTTCAATGGTGTCGCGGGCTTTTGTTTTTGCTTCGTGCAGTATAGCATCCGCTTTCATCTGTGTTTCTTTCAAATGCAGATCAGCAGCATAACGTGCCTGTTCAATAACATTGGCACCGGTATCTTCTGCCGTCTTTAATGTTTTGTAGAGAGAACTTTCAACTTCACGAAGCTTGGTAACTTCGCGCTCAGTGGCTTCGAGTTTTATACGAAGCTCTTTGTTCTCGTCCATAACGCGCTCCCATTCCTGCGACAGCGTGAGCAAAAAAGCATTAACTTCATCTGTCTGGTATCCGCGAAAGTTCTTCTCGAACGTCTTCTGCCGGATGTCTAGTGGTGTTACTCTCATAATTACTAAAAGTTTAAAAAATGATATTCCAGATGGAAATGGTTCGGTCATCACTGGCACTCACCAGTTGATCGTCATGGTTAGTCCATAAAACTTTGTTCACCGAAGTTCCATGCCCTGCATGCCGCGCGCGGTCTATTACCTTAAGCAGCCTCAGCTCATCCAACTTCCACACTTTTAAGGACTTATCCATGCTACAAGTTACGAAATGTTTGTTATCCGGACTAAAATCGAGGTGATTTATCGCATACATGTGCGCCACCACTTCAGCTGCCTGGGTATAGTTGCTGTTTACATCCCATGCTTTCAGCCTTGCATCGCGCGAGCCACTCATTAAAAAATTTCCATCCGGAGTAAAGCGAATGGTGAAAACTGAGTTAGCGTGCGCCTGCCAGGCATGTTTTAGTTTCAGGTCGGTATCGAATACGCGAATATAATTATCGCTATAGCCCACGACTATATCTCCACTTCGCGGATGTATAGCAATGGTACGTGCGCTTTTCTCGGAAGACTGATTCTTAGCCAACACGTTCAAGGTTGACAGTGCAATCTTTATTACTGCACCTTCACCTGTGGCAATGAATACGTCATCGTTAACAGATTGTATATCAAAGATTGAAGCCTTTGTTATTTGTAACGACCCGACTTCCGTTTTATTCTTCCAGTCCAATACATGAATGCCTTCATAATTGTGGCCGGCCAATAACAAACCACTCAACGGATGATGGTGTAAAGCATATATCGAGTTAGGTAGTTTGGCAATCAGCGCTCCGTTCTCCGGATCGCTTAAATTCCATGCCACAACCATTCCATCGCCTGCCCCGGAGAAGAAAGTAGAATCAACACCTGAACGCTCCAGTGTATAAACACAGTCGTTGTGCCCGGTAAGTGTATGACGCTTTACTACTTCTATCTTCGACATCCCCTGAATTAAACGGCCAAAGTTCTAACTTTCGGAATGTTTTATGAAAATAAAATTTGATTAAATACACACGATCCGTGTTTTTGTCAACGCATACCGACAAAGGCAAGCTCAGATTTTTACTTTAACCGAATGGCATTAGAGAAAATAGTTATTACCGATACCGGAGGCTGGGCGCTGTGGAAGGTTGATGAAGATGAAGAAACACTGCAGCGTATGGTTGGAGCCGTTGACGAGCTTCCACCTTCTATACACAATCCTAAAAAACGCATGGAGTGGTTTGCCGGTCGTGTAGTTGTAAAAACAATTATGGAGCGACTTGGTCTGTCGTTTAAAGGAATCGTGAAAGATGAATTCGGAAAACCTTTTCCAAAAGCTTACGACTATCAGCTCTCACTCAGTCACTCGTATCCATACGTTGGCGCATTGATCGATCGCGAAACCTCTGTGGGCATTGACCTGGAACAGCCGCAGGAAAAACTTCTGCGTGTAGCCCCCCGGGTGTTTCATAAAGACGAACTGGCCGATGCCGGCAATGATATTGTGAAGTGCTGCATTTACTGGTGCGCCAAGGAAGCATTGATAAAAATATATGGCAAGAAAGATCTGACACTTGCCGAAAACCTGATAATAAGTCCTTTTACGCGGGAAAACGAAGGACATATTCTTGGCAGAATTATTGTCAAGGATATAGAAACGATAATACCTTTATACTACATCGTTTACCCGAACTTTGTAGTAGTATTGAACAAACGTAACGCATCATGAGAAAGCTCATCGCTCTGTTGGCACTGATTGTATGTTTCGCGGCTAACGCGCAAACTGTGCAAGACTTTAAACTGGTAAATGTATTGAATGGAAATACTGTATCGCTGGGTACATATCCTTCATGCGAAGGACTGCTCATCATCTTTACCAGCAATGCGTGTCCATATGATGAATACTACCGCGCGCGCATCAACAAACTGGCTCGCGATTACCAGGACAAAGTACCGGTACTATTGGTAAACTCACATGTTGATGCAAATGAATCAGCTGATGCCATGGTAAAGAAAGCACAGCAGGCTGGTATATCTTTACCTTACCTTGCAGATAAGGACCAGACATTGATGAACGCTTTGGGCGCAACTAAAAGTCCTGCGGTATATTTATTGAAAAACAATGGCGGCAAATTTACCATTGTATATAAAGGCGCAATTGATGACAATGCCCAGGTAGAAGCCGATGTACGTCATCATCACCTGAAAGACGCTATTGATATTATGCTGGCAAATCAGGCAGTACAAACTCCGGAGGTAAGACCGGTGGGGTGTACGATTCGGAAGAAGTAATTCTATTTTAGAAGTAAGAATCAAGAAGTAAGAAGTAAGAATATAAAAGCCAGAAGTAACGAATAAGTTAAGGGAACCCCTTCTTACTACTTACTTCTGGCTTCTTAATTTTATACTATATGTCGATCTAAAACATTACAGCGAAAAGTCAGCAGCCACGCGTAAGTTGAGTCAATCCCCTTCTTACTTCTTACTCCTGGCTTCTTACTTCTAATACTATATATCGATCGAATCGTAAACAATTACCTTCGACCAGAGGTGTGAGTAATTCTCCACGAACTTCACATGAATAGGATGTACCTGGTAAGCATCTTGTCCGGCAACATCATCGAAGAAGATGAGTTCTGAAGCTGCGTAGCTTGCATCTACAACATCACGTTTCTCGGTGCTGGCCGGCACACCAATGTGTATGCTGCGAACCGATTCAATTTTACGAAGTGTATTAAGTCCTTCCAGAAGTTTGTTAAGATCTTCTTTTGAGTCAGGGTTCTTCAACCAGAAGAACACGTGGTGAGCAAGTTGTTTTTTAGTTTTTGTTTCCATAGTTGTAAATGACATACCTGAAGCCACACCCGCTGTGAGTACAGCAGCGCTGGCAATGAATGTTCTGCGAGTTTGGGTCATACGCTGGACAAATTATTTGTGGGTGAAAATACAAAAATTTACCCATGAAGAAGAACGGATAAAGGTATGATCGGATGCTGCGTTCTTTGAAAGACAGCATCCATAGAATTTATTCTGTTATTTCGATTCGGTTGCCTTCGGGATCGAGCACTACGCTTTCGTAATAGCCATCGCCGGTGGTGCGCGGTTCTCCTACTACTTCATAGCCGTCTGCACGCAGTTGTTCGGTGAGTACATCTACGCGTTGCTTACTGCCGGTGGTGATGGCAAAGTGAATGAGTCCGGTGAACTGTTTATAGATGTCGTTGGCATTGGCGGGTATACCCGGCATCTTCATGATCTCTAAACGACAACCACTTTCAAAACTCAGGAAGTATGATTCAAAATTCTTTTTCGGGTTGATATACTTCTCACCTGCGGTAGCATGAAAATACTTTCCGTAGAAGGCTTTCATGTTCTCCAGGTCGTTTACCCAAATGGCGATGTGTTCTATTTTCATAGTCATTATTTCCCGCAGACAGCGCAGATATACGCAGATGTTTCCGGCCTTTCTGAATTTTACGTTATAATAAAGATATATACTGCAGGCCTAAATTACGCAGACTCTATTGCATTTTCTTGGTGAAAAATCTGTCCCGCTAACGATCGGGATGGGCTATAAAATTCCGAGAACAAATTTCTTATGCGTATGAACGAAGCCTTGGCGGGTATAGAATTGGTGCGTTTGATGCCGCATGTTGTTGGCTGTTACTTCGAGTTGAAGTACTTCATTTTTCTGTGCCCACATCTTTACTTCGTTCACCAGCAATTTACCGACACCATAACCGCGTTTGTCGGCATCAACAAACAATTCCTGTATCTCTCCTACGCGGCCACCGTGATGCAGGAGCATTTGCGTATGACAACTGATATACCCGACAACCTCACCATTCACTACGGCTACACGATAACAGTAATGCGCTTGTTGAATATTTATGTCGAAGAGTAATCGCTGCTTTTCTTTATCAAATACTTCACCTTCCAGTTCGTTGACGAAATTATAGATCACCGGAAAATCCTGTGGTATAGCTTCACGAATCAGAACTTCGGTTGACTTCATTTCAGGTAGTCGGGTAACGCTACACCTTCCTTCAGTAAATCATCTGGTATAGGTTGCTGCCGTGTTGTCTTCAATGGAACAACACCGGCCCATATATCCAGACTATAATCTTCATCATCGTCTTTCGGACCACCTGTTCTCACTTTCGCAGACGCTTCCTGTATATCAAATGATAATACCATGGTTGCCTTCCATTCGCCTGTATTGGGTTTGCGTATATCATTCCAACGGCCAGGCTGGAGTTTGTTGGTAAATACTTCCAGTGCCTGGTATAGTTCATCTGCATCTTCTACCTTTCGCGCTTCACTGAAGACTACCACCGAACGATAATTTACCGAATGGTGAAATGCCGATCTCGCCAGCACCAAACCATCCATAAATGTTACGGTGATACACACCGGTAATTTTTTCTCGGCCAGCTCACGCATGTAAAAACTTCCCACAGAGCCATGCACATACAGCTTGTTGCTGATCCTGCAAAAACCTGTTGGTATTTGAAAAGGCATTCCTTCGCGAACATACGCGATCGTACAAAACATAGCTTCATCAAGAATAGCGTATACGGTATCTTTATCGTATGCACCTCTCTTGGCAAGGCGCGTGATTTCTGTTTTCTCGGTGACGGGGAATTTTTCCATGACAGGATATATTTTATACTTGGCTATATACTTCAGGTCTGTGAAGCTCCATATAGGTATCCGGAGTTTTCAGTTGCGCGAAACCGTAACGCTCGTATAATGTATGCGCATCGCGTGTTACCAGCACCATTCGTCTGAAACCCTTTAGTTCATCAATGCTAAAAATGAACTCCATCAATGTCTTCGACAATCCTTTACCGCGATACTGCTCATCAACAAATACATCTGCCAGGTATCCAAAGGTGGCATAGTCTGTTACGAGCCGTGCGAATCCAATCTGCTGCGTCCCAGTATATATACCAAAGCACAACGAATTTTCAACCGAGCGCTTTACAGTATCATACGGTATACCTTTCGCCCAGTATAATTGTGTTGATGCAATACGATGAACGTACGCTATATCTACCTTCGTGCGGTCGGAACTAAAGGTAAAACCATCAGCGGTATATTCTTTTAAAATATTCATGACTACTTACCTATCTTCAATACAATCTTTCCGAACTGATCTCCATTCTCCATACGTGCGAATGCTTCATGCACCTGGTCCATTGTAAATACCTTATCAATTACCGGTACAATCCTGCGACCTTCTACAAAATCAAGCATCGATAAGAATTCATCGCGTGTACCCATCGTTGTACCGTGAATAGACAGCTGCTTCCAGTATAGCAATCGCGTTGCTACTTCGGTGATGTTACCCGCGGTGCGTCCAAAGTTTACAATGCGTCCGCCTGGTAAAGCGAGTTCGATGAGTTTATTGAATTGATCACCACCTGCACTATCGATAATAATATCAAAACCGCCACCGGTTTCCTTCTGTGCTTTTACGGCCCACTCGGGATCTTTATAGTTGAATCCGCCAATCGCTCCGAGAGCTTTGGCCTTTTCTATTTTCGCATCGGAGCCTGACGTAACATATACTCTTCCCTGGTAGGCTGTGGCAAATTGCAAAGCCCACAACGCGGCACCACCACCGATACCCGTGATCAGTACTTTTTCTTTTGATCGCATACGCGCTTTGGAGAACAGCGCACGATAAGCAGTTAGGCCCGACAACGGTACGGCTGCTGACTGCTCCGATGAAAGATGCTCCGGCTTTTCAAATATATACTTCTTGGATATAGCGAGATACTCACTGAAGGTTCCGTTATCCGGAAACCCAAGTATCCTGAATTTATCGCCTTGCACCATCGGGTTGTCGCCCCATTCGAGACTCGGGTTGATCACCACTTCGAGTCCTACGAGCATCGGATCTGCATCCTCTCCTACATCTTCAATAACACCACATCCATCGGAACCTAAAACAATTCCATCCGGAAAATGCTGCGCCTGTTCTTTCATGATCCATACATCGCGGTGGTTTAACGCTGCGTGATGTATACGTACCAGCACCTGATCTTTTACAAGCCTGGGCTTTTTAAATTCCTGAATTTCGAGGGGGTAATCTTTGCCTTTAAAAAGGACTGCTCTTTTTTTTGATCCGAACATATATACTTTATAGTCAAAAAGAAGACCTCACCCCTTAGTCATATTCTCTGCGAAAAGAGAACATGTCAGGATGAGGTCCACACAAAAATTTCTCTTCTATTTTTTATACATGGATGATATAGTTCCAGCCGTGCTTATCGGGTTCAGCACCCATGCGGATGTCATTCAGTTTTTTCTTGGCGCGAAGCTGGAAGCTGTCAGGACCAGCCACGGGTATAGTAAGATCATTTCCTTTGATCTTGATCACGGCAATCGGAGCCACAACGGCTGCGGTACCTGTTCCGAAGGCTTCTGTTACCGAACCATCTTTCAGACCTGCTTCAATTTCATCGATGCTTACTCTGCGCTCCTCTACTGTTACGCCCATATCTTTAGCAAGCGTAAGGATCGTATCGCGGGTAACACCATCGAGTATAGCCGTAGTAAGTTTCGGTGTAACGAGTTTGCCGTTGATTACGAACATCACGTTCATCATACCTACTTCATCTATATACTTGTGTTCTTTGTGATCAGTCCACAATATCTGATCAAAGCCTTCCTCGCGCGCAATTTGTGTCGGGTAGAAAGCACCACCGTAGTTACCGGCACATTTGGCAAAACCGGTTCCACCTTCTGCAGTACGTACATAAGTGTCTTCTACTTTCAGGCGATATGGTTTAGCCTGGTATGCTGCCACCGGACTATTGATGATAATAAATTTGAAATGATCGGCTACTTTAACACCGAGACGGGCTTCGTAAGCAAACATGAACGGACGAATATAGAATGATGATCCTTCTGCTTTCGGAATCCACTCTCTGTCCAATTCGATCAACGCACGCAACGATTGTAAAAACATTTCTTCACTGACCTGCGGCATGCACATGCGATCAAGAGATCTGTTTAAACGCTGATGGTGTCTTTGCGGACGGAATATATTGATGTTGCCATCGTTCATATAGAAAGCCTTCATGCCTTCGAACACAGCCTGACCATAGTGTAGTGATAGCATGGCCGGACTCATGAGTATATCACCGAACGGCACAATTGCGGGTTCATGCCATTTACCATCTTTAAAATCGGCCATCACCATGTGATCGGCAATGTATTTACCAAATTCCAGGTTGTTAAAATCAACTTCTTTGATTCTTGATTTTGCAACACGCTGCACTGGGATTGAAGTTGTTAATGTTGTCATGATTTAAAGAGTTACTGGGTGAAATTTCACAATTATTGGCGACATATCCCGGCCCGAAGCTATATTTTATGCTGCAGACCTCAAATCTTTTGTATTCCGCCAAAAGAGCAAACTTAATTTCGCAAAGTAGCTTTTTTCGTGTTTATGTTTTTACGTTTATACGTTTACGTTGTTGCAGTTATCTTCTTTTTTACGTGAAGCACTTCGTTGAGCACATCAAACGCGAGTTGTATATCAGCTTCTGTTGTTTGCCAGTTTGATATCGCAGCACGAATCGCGGGCGTTCCCTTATATAGGGTTGGTGTAAAGAATACGCGGCCATCATCACGAACAGCATTGAGGAATGCGCGCACTTCATCGAAGCTTGTTGTCTCTTTCAACGTAAAGCAAACTACATTCATGCGTACCGGTGCCAGCAATTTAAAATCTTCTGATTGCTTTATCTTTTCTCCAAAACGATAGGCTACTTCACAATTGCGTTCTACAATTTCGCGGTGTCCTTCTTTACCATAGGCTTTGAGAGTAAACCATGAAGGCAGTGCGCGCCACCTGCGCGAGTTCTCAGGTGTATAATGAAAGTAATCGGGACTTTGTTCGGGATCACCCAGATATGCAGCGCTGTTCTGAAATACTTTCAGTTGAAGTTTTTTATGTCTCGTAAACTGCATCGCTGCATCGTACGGCACATTCAGCCATTTGTGTGCATCGATCGTTATGCTGTCTGCATGATTTATACCTTGCACGAGGTGCGCATACTTCTCTGATAGCGCTGCGAAGCCTCCAAACGCGGCATCAACGTGTAGCCAGAATTTATATTTACTCTTTAGCCTGCCAATTGCTTCCAGGTCATCGAAGTCTACTGTATTTACGGTGCCTGCGTTAGCAACAACGATAACGGGCCCCGTAATGGACTGCAGATATTTTTCGAGCGCAGCTATATCTATTGCTTCACGATCGGGAAGCGTATCGATTTTAACGAGTGTATTTTTACCCATACCCAATACTGCCATCGACTTCAGCACACTGGAGTGTGGGGTAGCACTCACCACCTTTACCGGTTCAATTCCATATACACCGTCTGCACTGAAATCTTTACCCAATTGCTCACCAACCCATTGACGTCCCAACGTGAGGCCTACCTGATTGGACACTGTTGCCCCGGTAACAAAACTACCAAAGTAAGCGTCTTCAAGACCGAAGAGCTGCTTGAAGTAATGTATAGTCTGGCGTTCAACCTGGGGTGCTATCGTATCATTACTGCCGCACGCGTTTTGATCGAAAGCACTCACCAGCCAATCACCGGCAACAGCCGCAGGTGTAGAGCCACCGGTAACAAAACCGAAGTATCGCGGACCGGCACTGTTGGTTATATAGGGAGCAAAGTGTTGCTTGAAGTATTGTATAGTCTTCAAAGCATCCTCACCTTTCAAGGGCAAATCTTCCAGCACAATATCTTTCACAAACCGGCCGGGCGGCAGTGAATCCTGTTGCTGTAAATATTCCTCCGCTACCTTCACCGCGTCCTGCAGTATAGCTTTGAATTGTTTTTTATCGTTCTCTAAAAGTTGATGCATCACGGCTGAATAGTTTAGTCTTTGAACAAGGATGATTGATTGGCACGCATAGCATCTGCTATGGCTGTGGAATCATGATCGCCACGCTTGTCCAGTTCATGAATAATGTTTGTATAGTTTTTACGATCGCGATTCTGAGAAAGCTTTTGTGTTGCTTCGATCCGGGTGATGTTGATTTCAAATCCCGTTACACCTTTCATGGCCTGCTGCATATAGGCAGGAGTAAGTTTTTCTACCGTAACCGGATCAGCAGAATTTTTCTCATACTTATCTATCAATTGTGCGAGTGAATGAAACAGTTCTTCACCTTCTATCAGACGAATTGTGCCGTATACATGAACCGCTATATAATTCCAGGTGGGCACGTTGTCATGATCGTACCACGAAGATGAAATATAGGTATGCGGACCACTGAAGACCACCAGCACTTCGCCTGCTGCCGGCAGGTCTTTCCCCTGCGGGTTACCCTTCGAAATATGACCGGACAGTTTTGTACCCTCTGCGGATAACTCCAATGGTATATGTGTTGCCAGAAGATTTCCGTTTGTGGCGCTTATTAAAATGCCAAAGCCGTTCTGCCGGATAAAATCTTTTATAGCATGCTGGTCTTCATTCCTGAAATATTTTGGCGTATACATCTAGATGCCTGTTTAATTTATATACTTACTTCTTATCGCTATCAATAAGTCTGCGGTGGTAGTTAACCTGCCCGAGGTGATACGTAAGGTGTGTTGCGAGATGAACGAGAAAAAACTCGGTTGTTGTTTTCTCCGCCAATACCAACTGCGGATATTCTGCTTTCAGTTGTTCCGGTGTCAGCGCATCGAGTACGCGCTCCACAACCGCTACTGTCTCATCTATTTTCTGAAGCAACTCGTCCTTCGCTATATCTTTGGCCGAAAATTCAAGATCGCGGTTCCGTATATAGCCGGAGTTACCGAGTATGGCGCCTATATAGGTGTTGAGATTACCAACTAGGTGAAGACAAAGGTTACCTGCGGAGTTTGCTATATCTTTCTCAATTTTCCACAGATTAGCTTCCTGTTTATAGGATGCAATTTCTGATCGGAGTTTGGTAAGATCGCGATTGAATATAGTCTTGAGAACCTGGTTAAGCATACGTTTCTATTTGATTTTTCTGAAGTAATTGTTCGGTTGTTACTACGGTTGCAAACTCTCCGTTTAAACTGGAGAGATTAACAACATGAATTACTGACGATGGAATCTTCACACCATCTATTCCAATGCGGTCGAACGTTGCTGTTGCATCGGAGACTACAATGGTATTGTAACCAAAATTAGCGGCCATGCGTGTCGTGGTTGAGACACAATGATCCGTCTGCAGTCCCACCACCACAACTGATTTTACTTTTTGTGCATCCAGTCGCTCCTTCAGATCCGTGCCTATAAAAGCACTGTTCACACTTTTGGATATAACCACTTCTCCCGGTAACGGCTTTACGATGTCTTTGATCTCATTTCCCCATTGACCTGGCGCAAGCTTTGATTTGATATTGGTTGAATCGTGCTTGATATGAAATAGCGGTAACTTTCGTTCGCGCCACACGTCCAGCAATCTTCTTGCATTTTCTTCTGCCTTTGGATTGTTTCGATTACCACCCCAATAGTCAACTTCATCAAAACCATTTTGAAAATCGACTATGATCAGTGCTACGTTATTCATGTAAGACTATATTTTCCTTGATTAATATATACACTCGAGGCCTTTACCCACCGGTTGAACCGATGCAATCACTTCCTCTTTAGCAAGTGTGTTAAGCGTTCGTTCTATTGCCCAGCCTACCAGGTCGATAGCCGCGAGGCATCCTGCTGCCGTTGCTATATTTCCATGTACAACAAGCGGTTTTTCCTCTACCGTTACACCAAATGATTTCAATTCATCTATAGCGGTTGGATAGGTAGTAGCCGTAATATCATTGAGTAAACCTAAACCTGCGAGGATCAACGAACCGGAACACATGGAGCAGATCAATTGCTTTTTCGGATCCTGGTTGAAACGACTCAAATACGCGTTGTCG
>CBIHOZ010000187.1:0-13771 GCA_966211525.1 uncultured Chitinophaga sp.
TCATCTGCGTTGCAACGATAACCGGCTTGCCTGCGCGATTACATTTTTCAACGAGCATCTTCTGTACCATCGGTACTTCTTCCAGCCAGATCTCAACACCCAGGTCACCACGGGCAACCATCACAGCATCTGTCAATGCAATGATCTCATCGATGTTGCTCAGTGCTTCAGGTTTTTCAATTTTTGCTACGATACGTGCATTTGATTTTTTCTCATCAATGATCGTACGGAGTGATTCTATATCAGAAGCTTTACGCACAAACGAAAGCGCGATCCAGTCAACATCATTTTCGATACCGAAATACAGGTCAGCTAAATCTTTTTCTGTTAATGATGGTGCTGAAACTTTTGTGAAGGGAAGGTTTATACCTTTTCTTGATTTCAACGGACCGCCATACACTACTTCCGTTACAACATCTATATCACGTACTTCTTTTACTTTCAATTCAATTTTACCATCATCCACGAGAATGGTATCACCGGCTTTAACATCCTTCGGTAGATTTTTATAGGATGTGCTGGCGATTTCGCGATTACCGATCAGGTCGCGTGTTGTGATGATAAGTTCTTGTCCACGTTCAATAACGATACCCGGCTCCATTTCATCCACTCTGATTTTCGGCCCCTGCAAATCCTGGAGAAGCGATACCGTTGTTCCCATTTCAGCGTTTAGTTCGCGAACGAAGTTAATAACCTTCAGGTGGTCTTCGTGTTTACCATGAGAGAAGTTAAGGCGAAAAACATCTACTCCTTCTTTGATCAATGCGCGAAGCATTTCTTTTGAATTTGAAGCAGGCCCTACGGTGGCAACAATTTTAGTCTTGTTGTACGATACTTTTTCTAGCATAAAGGTTTAAGATATTTCGTGTGGATGGTTAATATGAAATAAATCAGTGTGCATCGGAAGAAATCAGAAAATAAAATTTGATTTAGACTTGAGACCGTCCAAAGGTATGAAGGTCACAAACTGAACAGAAGATATCGACTTGATCAACTCCAGCAACTGCGGATGGGTATACTGATCTTTCATAGCCGCCAAAATTATAAAATCGAAATGAGGAAATTCAGGGATTAGGAAATACTTTCCGGGGTCAGGTTCAGAAGGTTTGTTTTTGAATAGTTTCAATCGATTGAGTTGAGTCTCAAAAGAATAGAAAGAAAAGTACTTTTCTTCATTATTTTTGAATCCGACCGCCAAATCGGGCTGTTTTACGAGTTGTATGTGCAGTGCCTGGTTAAGTTCCCAGGCAAGCTTATAACCCCGTGCTGTCGAGGTGAGTCCCAACAGTTCAAAGTCGTATTCATAATCAATGACAAGCTTGGTTTTCTTCATTTTTCAAATCAAAACACTCCTTAATGTGACGAAGAGCCGTTTCAAAAAAGTTTGATAATATTCACGTAAATCTCTTTCTTTGCAACTGATTTTTAAATCATAAACCTTAAAAACATGTCTGAAATTGCACAAAAAGTAAAGCAGATCATCATCGAAAAACTTGGTGTTGAAGAATCTGAAGTTACTCCTGAGGCTAGCTTCACCAACGACCTTGGAGCTGACTCACTTGACACCGTAGAACTTATTATGGAGTTCGAAAAGGAATTCAATATTTCTATCCCAGACGACCAGGCTGAAAATATCTCCACCGTTGGCCAGGCCATCTCTTACTTGGAGCAAAACGTAAAGAAATAATTGACCACTGCCTTTATACAACCACACCCCATAGATCATGATATTGAAGCGAGTAGTCGTTACAGGACTTGGTGCACTCACACCCATCGGCAATACGTTACCAGCGTTTTGGGATGGATTGAAGAATGGTAAAAGTGGAGCAGCTCCCATAACACGCTTTGATTCAACGCTCTTTAAAACAAAGTTTGCCTGCGAAGTGAAGAACTTCGACATCGGTAACTTTATGGATCGAAAGGAAGCGCGTAAGATGGACCCGTTCGCGCAGTATGCTATGGTGGCTGTGGATGAGGCTATAAAAGATGCAAACCTCCCGCTAACTGAACTCAACCCGAATCGCGTTGGTGTGATTTGGGGGTCAGGTATCGGGGGGTTGTTAACTTTCCAGGAAGAAGTTAAGGTATATGCCAAAGGCGATGGAACTCCAAGATTCAATCCTTTCTTTATTCCTAAAATGATTCCCGACCTCAGTGCAGGTCACATCTCTATCAAGTATGGTTTCCGCGGGCCGAACTATGTAACCGTTTCTGCCTGTGCTTCTTCTACCAATGCTCTTTATGATGCCTTTACCTTTTTACGTTTAGGTAAAGCTGATATCATTGTATCAGGTGGTTCGGAAGCAGCTGTATGCGAGGCAGGTGTTGGTGGATTCAATTCCTTAAAAGCTCTTTCAGAGCGTAACGATTCTCCGGAGACAGCATCACGCCCGTATGACAAAAGCCGCGATGGTTTTGTGTTGGGCGAAGGTGCCGGTGCATTGATACTTGAAGAGTACGAGCACGCTAAAAAACGTGGTGCCAAAATCTATGCGGAAGTAATCGGTGGCGGTATGTCATCCGATGCTTACCACATCACCGCTCCACATCCGGAAGGTGCCGGTATCATTCAGGTAATGTATAACGCATTGGAAGATGCAGAGATCAAACCTGAAGATATAGACTATATCAACACGCACGGAACATCTACTCCGCTTGGAGATATAGGCGAGATTCGTGCCATTCAAAAAGTATTTGGTGAGCATGCTTATAAAATGAATATCAGCTCTACCAAATCCATGACAGGTCACTTACTTGGTGCTGCCGGTGCTATTGAAAGTATAGCTTGTATCATGGCGATCAATGATTCAATCGTCCCTCCTACCATCAATCACTTTGAAGACGATCCTGATCTTGATCCTAAATTGAACATGACCTTTAACAAAGCGCAGGAACGTAGCATCAACATTGCGTTGAGCAATACATTCGGCTTTGGTGGTCATAATTTCTCTGTGATCTTCAAGAAGATCTAGTCCTATTAAATCCTGCTGATAACCTGCCTCCGCTATAGTAAACTATAGCTATAGGGTATTGCTATGCGCAGCTATATCCGCGTGTATGGGTAGAGTTGTGACAGCATCACGCTACTCTGGTAATCGTTTAAACAATAATCTTAGATAACACGACCGGTAGCAGGATATTAATACCAATAATCTTATTAAATTAGCATCCGACTATAAAATGAACTGATATACAACTTGGTCTGGAAAATCCTTAAGCTTCCGAAAGGAAAATCGAAGAATGATGAGAAGCTGATCAGGGCTATAAAGAATATTGCCGGCCTTACACCTTCCAATCTTGAACTATACCGTTTGGCAACAGTTCACAGTTCTATTGCCAAAGAAAACGGTCAGGGTTTTAAAGAGTCGAATGAGCGCCTGGAATATCTCGGTGATGCCATCCTGGGTGCAGCGGTAGCGGATTATCTTTTCAAAAAATTTCCATTTAAGTCAGAAGGCTTCCTTACCGAAATGCGGTCGCGCATAGTAAACCGCGAAACACTAAACCTTCTCGCACGCAAAATTGGTGTCGGTAACATCGTTCAATACGATCAGAAGAACGCTCATCTGCAACAAGTTATACTCGGTAATACGCTCGAAGCGATCGTAGGTGCTATCTACCTCGACAAAGGATACCTGCGCACCAAGAAATTTGTTATCGATAAACTGATCGGTCCTAATTACGATCTCGATGAACTCGTAAACTCCAACTCTAACTACAAGAGCCGGATCATTGAGTGGGCGCAACGCGAAGGTAAAGAAGTCCGCTTCGAGATATTGAATGTTAAAAAAGGCAAGAACCACAAAGAATTTACTGCGCAGGTGATGGTTGACAATGAAGCCAAAGGAACAGGCTATGGCAACAGCAAGAAAAAAGCAGAGCAGGACGCAGCCTTGAAAACGTGTGAGATGCTAAATCTCCTCTCCTGATCAAAAACATTTCATCTTTCTTCCGGTAAAGTCACTAAAAGCTCTTCAACAAGGTGACAAATTAATCTCCATATTTGTTGAATGTATACCGATATAAGGCAGGCATAGTCTTATATGTATACGTATATAGTATCGATAACTTTATTAACAGAAGTTGTTCGGTTAACCTTAATTCATCTGAGATTTTAATACGCATATCCGCCATGATAAAAATTGGAGGCGCCACCGTAAACCAGATTCCGTTCGATTGGAATAACAACACCCGAAATATACTCGAGGCTATTGAAGAAGCGCGCAGGCAGCAGATCAGGATACTCTGTTTCCCCGAGCTGTGTGTTACCGGCTATGGCTGCGAAGATCTTTTTCTCAGCGACTGGCTGGCCGAACACGCCTGGAAAGAAGTATTGAAGATACGAGCGTATACACAAGACATTACGATATGTATAGGTTTACCGGTGCGCCTGGAAGGTGTAACGTATAACGGTTCGTGCGTAATCAGCAATGGCAAAATTATAGGTATAACATTCAAGCAGAACCTGGCGCGCGATGGTGTGCACTACGAACCGCGCTGGTTCGATCCGTGGGTTCCTTATCGCACAGTAGAGCTTACACTTGGTGATGAAAAGGTTCAGGCCGGAGATCTGATCTATGAAATTGAAGGCGTTAAGTTCGGCTTCGAAATATGTGAAGATGGCTGGCGAAAAAATTATCGTCCCGGCTATCGGTTGATGGAACGCGGAGTAAATCTGATTATGAACCCAAGCGCCAGTCACTTTGCTATGGGCAAGAGTACACTTCGTGAAAGAGAAGTTGTGCTCGATGGGTCGGTCTCATTTAACTGTGTATACCTGTTTACAAATTTACTCGGCAACGAAGCAGGCAAAATGATATACGATGGCGATATCATTATAGCGCAAAAAGGAAAACTGCTCGCAGTTAACAAGCGTCTCTCCTTTCGTAACTATACTATACTGGCGTGTTCGGTAGATTTCAAAAATCCGGAGCAAAGTGAAGTTATACCCTCTGCTGATATCAAAGATAAAAACGAAGAGCTCACACAAGCGGTTGCTCTTGCGCTATACGATTATGCGCGAAAGAGTAAAGCAAAAGGTTTTGTGCTATCACTGAGTGGTGGTGCCGATTCATCATCATGCGCTGTATTTGTAGCAGAGATGGTAAAACGCGCAGTTGCCGAACTGGGCTGGGATATAGTTAACAAAGCGCTCGGTATAGAAGCACATGATCTGAAAGAAGCTGTAGGTAAACTATTAACGTGTGCATACCAGGGCACTATAAATTCGTCATCACAAACTTTTAATGCTGCCAAATCGCTTGCAGATTCTATTGGTGCCGAGTTTCATCAGTGGACGATCGATGAAGAAGTAAATTCATACTCCCGTAAAATTGAAAATGCCATTGGCAGAAAACTTACCTGGGAACTAGACGATGTTACGTTGCAAAATATACAGGCGCGTTCGCGTTCACCTATTATCTGGATGCTTGCCAATGTAAAGCGCGCAGTACTGCTTACAACTTCCAATCGCAGCGAAGGTGATGTCGGGTATGCCACCATGGATGGCGATACCAGCGGAAGTCTTTCGCCTATCGCAGGGCTCAGTAAAATATTTATACTTCAATGGCTTCGCTGGGCAGAAAAGAATCTGGATCATACCGGCCTGAACCTGGTAAACAATCTTCAACCTACCGCAGAACTACGACCGCTTGAACGCAACCAGACCGATGAAGACGACCTGATGCCGTATGCAGTGCTGGCCGAGATTGAGAAGTGGGCTATTCTTATGCGCAGGTCTCCGCTACAGGTATATGAAGTGATGAAGATTAACCATGACCCGGTGATGCTGAAAAACTGGATAAAGAAATTTTTCCGGCTCTGGTCGGCTAACCAATGGAAGCGCGAGCGCCTCGCTCCTGCCTTTCACCTGGACGATCTGAACGTAGACCCGCGCACGTGGTGCCGTTTCCCGATCTTATCATCAGGATTTACGGAAGAGCTGGCGAAACTCGATCAATATTAAACTGGTATTATCCGGCGATAATTTTATTGTCAGTCAATATCTTTCAGCGTGAAGCTTTTCACTTTACGCCTCAACAGGCTATTTGATTTCAGCTTTCTGCTATATTTGCCGCTATGGGTATACTGAGTTACATCATCTGGAACGCAAGTCCGGAGATCTTTTCGTTCGGTTCTTTTGCACTTCGCTGGTATGGATTGTTTTTCGCGTTAGGCTTCCTCATCAGCCAGCAGATTCTATACTATATGTATCGTAAGGAAGGCAAGCCTGAGAAGGATGTCGATACCCTTACCATTTACATGGTGATTGCCACCATTCTGGGTGCGCGCCTCGGTCACGTAATTTTCTATCAGCCTGAAATAATATGGACGGATCCGCTCGGTATCTTTTTACCTTTTGAGTTTAACCCGTTCCGCTTTACTGGTCTTCAGGGACTTGCCAGCCACGGTGGGGCTATCGGTATTCTCTTTGCGCTGTGGTTATATAGTCGCAAGAAGAAACCCGGACAAAATTACCTGCAGGTGTTAGACCGCATTGTTATACTCGTAGCACTGACAGGTGCTTTGATCCGCCTTGGTAACTATTTCAACTCCGAGATCATTGGTCTTCCCACCGATAAACCCTGGGGCGTTGTATTTACCGGCCGCTTAACGGAAACTATAAAAGACAAGCGACACGATGTTGATGACATTGTAGAGGATGTAGTATACCATCGAAACGATTCGGTGCCTGCTGTTGGTGAAGGTCGCGTGCCGTTGTATGTATATATATTCTTCAAGCCTTCTGCCAATGAAACTCAAATTGATGAACTCGTAAATGGTCCGGTGAGACAAATGCTTTCGTCCCAACTATACGAGTTCTTTGACGAGACACCGAAGCTGCGACTGGACTATCAGGTTGCTAATCCGGATAACAGAGGTTTTGTAGCCAAGATACCTACTACCGGTATAGCACGTCATCCGGCACAATTGTATGAATCCATTTCATGCCTCATTCTATTCCTGGTGTTACTCGCCATCTGGGCGCGTTACAAACAGAACCTGGTACAAGGCCGCATCTTTAGTATATTTCTGATCTGGTGCTTCGGTATGCGTTTCCTGTTCGAGTATCTGAAAGAAAACCAGGAAGCTTTCGAAGCAAGCCTACCCCTTAACATGGGGCAAATACTCAGCATTCCGCTTGTATTGGTGGGTATTGTTATCCTGGTATTATCGTTCAGAAAAAAGGCAGCATAAAAATCCGGTTTTTACAGAAAGTAACGTTAAACTTGTCTAAGCACTACGAGTCTTAGCGTTACAGAATGCTGGTAATTTTATTCGCTTTCATAAGTTTTTTTGCAGTAGCAGAGCCTGTTCAGATCTCTGATATAGATCCTTTGCCTGATTCGGTAAAAAGACCGCCTTCCAAGCAGGCAGCTTCGATGGACAGCATCGGGAGATTTGTCAGGATCAATCGCATCTTTATTATTGGCAATCGCATCACGCGCGACCCAATTATTTTGCGCGAGCTCACATTAAAATCAGGGGACTTTATTTATAGCACCGACCTGCAGCATATACTCGAGACGGATAAGAAAAAACTGATCAACACGCGTCTGTTCAACACGGTGGAGATCCGTACGCTCGAACTTGAAACCGATCTCGTTGATCTGCTGATTGATCTCAACGAACGATGGTATACATTTCCCTCCCCTATATTTGAATTATCCGATCGCAACTTCAACGAGTGGTGGCAAAATTATAATCACGACTTCAGCCGTGTAAATTATGGTCTGCGTTTATATCAATATAACATGCGTGGCCGCAATGAAACACTTCGCTTCATCGCACAGTTTGGTTTCTCGCGAAGGTTCGGCATCACCTATCGCTTTCCCTATATCGACAAGAAACAACGTCATGGTTTAGCAGTTGATTTTGATTTTATTGAAACAAAAAATCTTGCATATCGCACGGCCGATCACAAACTTGAATTTCTTGAATCAAAAGATATACTTCGCACTACGCGTATCGGTGGACTAACCTATACCTACCGGCCATCGTTTTATGAATCGCATTTAATATCACTGTTCTATCGCAGTACCAATGTTCGCGATACCATTAAAATTCTGAACCCAAACTACATCGGTAAAGAAAAAGACACCCAACAATACGCATCGCTCACCTATCAGTTTAATTCAGACCACCGCGATTACATAGGCTATCCGCTGCGCGGGTATTACCTTACGGGATTTGTAACGAAAAATGGTCTCACCAACGCTGATGATCTGAACAAGTTCGAAGTAAGTGGGACGTTTGCAAGCTTCATTGACCTGAACAAAGGATTTTATCTTTCAAATTATACGGTTGGCTACTGGAGCACACCGGATGATCTTCCCTATATGAACTACGGGGCACTCGGGTATCAGAAACAGATCATCCGCGGCTATGAAGTATATGTTATTGAAGGACCGGAATATATACTTAACAAAACTACGTTTAAGAAAAAGATATTTTCACGCGCGTATAACTGGCGAGCCATGCCTATTCCGCAATTCAGACATATACCACTTGCTATTTACCTGAAGACTTATGCTGATGTTGGCTACGTGAGTAACTATCCACATTATGAAATCAATAGTCGTTTAACCAACAAACTATTATCGGGTGTAGGCATGGGCATCGATATCGTTGGTTCATACGATATGGTGTTTCGCTTTGAATACACCTACAATGCAGAGGGCAATCGCGGATTCTTTTTCAATCTGAAAAAAGAGTTCTGATCTTTCATTCACGACTGCATCGTTTTAAGTTACGTTCAACTCATTACTATCCTTATCTTTGTTCGCTTAAAAAATCTAAACGACATGAAGAACATTGCTGTGATTGGTTCAGGCACCATGGGAAATGGTATCGCGCATAGCTTCGCGCAACATGGCTATACCGTTACGTTGATTGACATAGCGGAAGAAGCGTTGAAGAAAGCACTCGCCACCATTGATAAAAATCTCAGCAGACAAGTAGAAAAGGGTTCTATAACAGAAGACATAAAGAAGCAAACGCTGGCAAACATCACAACACAAACGGATTTGAAAAGTGGTGTAAGCAATGTTGACCTGGTGGTTGAAGCTGCCACGGAGAACACGGAACTGAAACTTAAAATTTTTCAGGAACTCGATGCAGCAACAGCACCTCATACGATTCTTGCCACGAACACCTCCTCGATATCCATCACCAAAATTGCTTCGGTAACAAAGCGTGCTGATAAAGTTATCGGTATGCACTTTATGAATCCGGTGCCGATCATGAAACTGGTAGAAGTAATACGCGGGTATAACACGAGTGATGATGTAACACAAATCATCATGAAATTATCGCGCAGTCTTGAAAAGATACCGGTGGAGGTAAATGATTATCCCGGCTTTATCGCGAATCGTATTTTAATGCCGATGATTAACGAAGCTATATATTCTTTATACGAAGGTGTAGCGGGCGTTGAAGAGATTGATTCGGTAATGAAGCTTGGCATGGCACACCCAATGGGACCGCTGCAGCTTGTCGACTTCATTGGACTAGATGTTTGTCTTTCTATTCTAAATGTACTCTACGAAGGCTTCGGCAGTCCCAAATATGCTCCATGTCCTTTACTGGTAAACATGGTTCAGGCAGGGCATAAAGGGGCAAAATCCGGAAGCGGTTTTTATACGTATGTGCAAGGAAGCAAGGATTTGAAGGTTTCGAAGCGTTTTGAGAAGCAGGAAGCCTGAAAAAAGTGAAAGGCCAGTTACTCGATTCGGGTAGCTGGCCTTATTAACACTTCTCTCCTGCCCTTCGAACTAGTGGCGAAGCCACCGGCCTCTGCGCAGGACACTGTGAAACGCTATGGCAAAAAGCTAATCACTGTGTGGAGAGGACTTTAAAGTACGGGCATAACCTCGAATTTTCCTAAGGAATTTCTGAAACTTTCCCGGCCTTAAAAGTTGACTTTTTCAGAGAGCCCGAAAAGCCACTTTTTCAGGCTTTCAGTTTTTCAGAATTTACAATAAAATATTGAATTACAGATAGTTAATTATTATACACAATCGATCCACATTTTATCCACAACGTCATTTTTGGACGCGAAATTCATGATTGAAGACAGTTACAGACATCGCGGTTTGCGCAATAAACTGGTTAAGAAACTAGCCCTGAAAGGAATCAAAAGTGAGGCAGTTTTGAAGGCTATTGGTACGGTACCCCGTCACGTTTTTTTTGAAAATGCGCTGCTCGAACATGCTTATGAAGACAAAGCTTTCCCGATAGGCGAAGGGCAGACAATATCACAACCGTATACCGTGGCGTTTCAATCCGAGAAGCTTGAGATTAAGCCCGGTGATAAAGTTCTGGAGATCGGCACAGGCTCCGGATACCAGGCATGTGTGTTGCTTGAGCTGGGCGCCAAAGTGTATACCATTGAATACAAGCAGAAGCTCTATGAAACTGCAAAAGAGTTTTTACCACGGATGGGCTACAAGCCGAATTTCTTTTTTGGTGATGGATCGAAAGGACTTCCTGCCAAAGCACCTTTTGATAAAATTATAGTGACGGCCGGAGCACCCGTTGTTCCAACAGCGCTTACCGATCAATTAAAAGAAGGCGGTATACTGGTTATACCGGTGGGCGACAAAGAGAAACAGGTAATGCTGCGCATCCGTAAACAAGGCGGCAAGCTCTTAAAAGAAGAGTTCGATTACTTTGCATTTGTGCCGCTGTTGGGCGAACAAGGCTGGAAAGGATAAACCGCATGGTGTAATGCGACTTTCAATCGTTTGATAGATCACAAAAAAATGGTTCAACAGGAGTTAACATAAAAATTCGTTTCTTTGCCATTCCGTATGACAAACAACATCGTTGAAAATATCCTGAAACTGCTCAAAGGTGAATTTATCAAGTTCGTTTTTGTAGGAGGTATATCTGCTGTGATCGAGTTTTCGCTGCTCATTCTCTTTGTAGAGAAAATGGGTGTCGACTATCTCATCGGAAATATAGGGGCGTTCGCGTTAACCAACATCGTTACCTATATCCTCAGCAAACGGTATGTATTCAATGCATCGACAAGTGTTAACAAAGCACAGGAAGCAGGCCTCTTCTTCCTATGCCTGCTGGGCGGTCTCGTGGTAAACCAGATCGTGTTGTGGGCCTTGGTTGAATTCACTTCCGTGGATTACCGCATCGCGAAAGTTATAGCCATCGCCATCACGGTAATCTGGAATTTCTTTACACGCAAGCATCTCGTATTCCGTAACCGCGCAGTGGCTACGGTTGAGCAGCCTGCTCCTACAGAGTATTCAGAAGAAAATCTTTAAAGCCGGTATAGTCGCTCTTTAGCGCTATACTTTTCTTGCTTTGCTTCATGAAGTGCTGCAGCGGCTCCGGTATATCTATCGATTTACCGAGCGTATCATCAACAACTTCCTTGAATTTGGCAGGGTGCGCTGTCTCCAGGAAAATTCCGGTTACATCTTCTCCGCTTCCCTCTAAGTATTTAATCAGTCCGAGGTAGCCAATTGCTCCGTGCGGATCCAGTATATATTCCGTAGATGCAAATACATGGCGCATGGCGGCACGCGTTTCATCATCCGAAAATGAATACCCCGCTATATCTGCGGAGAGTTTAGTAAAGTCGTTGTGGAAGAGATCCAGCATGCGGGCAAAGTTGCTCGGGTTACCCACGTCCATAGCATTACTGATGGTTTGTTGAGACGGCCGCGGTGCAAATACTTTCGTACGCAGATACTCTGGCACCACATCGTTCACGTTGGTTGTGGCTATGAACTTACGGATCGGCAACCCCATACGTTGCGCCAACAGGCCACCCGTTAGATTACCAAAGTTACCGCTCGGTATAGAGAACACGAGGTCCTTCGCCTTATTCTTCATCTGTGCATACGCATAGAAGTAGTAAAACGACTGCGGTATAAGGCGCGCTATATTGATGGAGTTGGCTGATGTGAGGAAGTACTTTTTACGCAGCATGTCATCGAGAAATGCTTCCTTCACCAGTCGCTGACAATCATCGAAGGTTCCATCGATCTCCAGTGCAGTAACGTTCTGCCCTAACGTTGTAAATTGTTTCTCCTGTATATCACTTACTTTCCCGGAAGGATAAAGTACAATTACCTTCGTTCCCTTTACACCTAAAAATCCGTTGGCAACAGCACTTCCTGTATCACCGGATGTAGCTACTAGGATAACAATCTCCTGGTTCTGCTGGCGTGCAAAGTAGCCCAGCAATTGCGACATAAAGCGTGCACCAAAATCTTTAAACGCAAGTGTAGGTCCGTGAAAAAGTTCGAGCGCATACGCGTGATCATCTACTTCCACTACAGGAGCATCAAACTGGATTGTATGCTCAACGATGCGTTTCAGTTCATCGGCAGGCACATCATCGCCGATAATATTTTTCGCTACCGTAAACGCAATCTCCTGGAATGATTTAGTGTGAATGGTATCAAAGAACTCTTTCGGCAGCACCGGAATCTGCTCAGGCATATATAGTCCATTGTCAGGCGCGAGTCCTTGGGTTACAGCTTCTTTTAAATCAACTTTTAAATTCGGGTTGTTCGTACTATAAAATTTCATCGATGATGGCCTGTTATAAAGTTGTATGCTTTTTTATAAGTATATAGTTGGCGGAAAATTGAGATTATGCCTTCAGTATTTTAGCACCTTCGCCATTGATGCGCGACACAAACACATCGCTCTTCAGTTTCAGAAGATCGAATTGCTGTTGCATCGCCTGCCCTACACGCTCGGCAATAGCGCGCTCGGAAGAGAGTGCAAATATGGTAGGACCTGATCCGGATATACCACAGCCTAATGCACCGGCCTGTATAGCTTCTTCCTTGATCTTATGGAAACCCGGAATCAACACCGAACGAATCGGTTCGGCCACTACATCGTGAAGCGAGCGCTGAATCAGTCCGTAATCTGGTTTCATCAATCCCACAACCATACCCGCTATATTTCCCCATTGTGTAATAGCATCTTTCCTGGGTATACTAGGCTTGAGCACGCGTCTTGAATCCTCTGTCTTCAATTCGAGGTGTGGATGCACCAGCGTACAAAACAATTCGGCAGGTGTAGGTATACTCGCGACATCTAGCGGTGCATATCCGCGAATAAGAACAAAACCACCGAGCAGTGATGGCGCAACGTTGTCGGCATGCGCAGAGCCACAGGCAATACGCTCAGACTCCATCGCGAATGGCAATAGCTGTTCACGGGTAAGCGGATTACCATGCAATTCATTAATGGCTACAAGAGCAGCAGCAGAACTCGCAGCGCTTGAACCCATCCCGCTTCCCAGCGGAAGATGTTTATATAGTTCGATGTTCGCACCTTGTTTGCTGTTGATCGCTTTTAGAAACTCAAGCACAGCTACACCGGAAGTATTCTTCTCGGCTTCAAGCGGAAGTCGCCCGTCATCGCCAACAATTTTTGATATAGTAACACCCGGTTTATCCGTGAGCGTTACAATCACTTCATCAGCCGGTGCTTCTACGGCAAATCCAAAAATATCAAAGCCGCAAGATACGTTCGCTACTGTAGCCGGAGCAGATGCTTTTACTGATTTCATTCTTTTATCGTTATCGGTTAATCGTTAGCCGTTAACCGTTATTAGTTAATCGTTATTGGTGTGAGTGTGAGTAGTGCGAAGTATATATTTAGCAGACAGTAAAACCATTAACGTATAACTTATAACGATTAACGGTTAACGGCTAACGATACTTTGCGTAATGTCCTATGCGGATCACATCAGCAAATACACCCGCTGCGGTTACTGCTGCACCGG
>CBIHOZ010000188.1:0-13727 GCA_966211525.1 uncultured Chitinophaga sp.
AGTCGTTATCCTGGATCCGTGTCTCAACCCGGATGGTCGCGACCGGTATACCAACTTCTACAATCAATATGGAAATGTACCACCCAACGGTGATGAAGATTCACACGAGCACAATGAGCCGTGGCCAAGAGGACGATCAAACCACTATATGTTCGACCTGAACCGCGATTGGGCATGGGGTACACAAACAGAAACACAGGCACGCCTGAAAGTATATAATCAATGGATGCCGCATGTACACGTTGACTTCCATGAACAAGGACATAACCATCCATACTTCTTCGCACCAGCTGCAGAACCTTTTCACGAGATCATTTCAAAATGGCAGCGTGAGTTCCAGCTAATGATCGGCAAAAACAACGCAAAATATTTTGATGAACAAGGCTGGCTATATTTCACGAAAGAAGTATTCGATCTATACTATCCAAGCTATGGCGATACTTATCCTACTTATAGCGGTGCCATTGGCATGACGTATGAACAGGGCGGTCAAACCGGTATCACGGTAACGACACGTGAAGGAGATCCGCTCACGCTGAAAGACCGACTGACACATCATCACACTACAGGTTTATCTACGGTTGAAATCACTGCGCTGAATTATACCCGCGTTGTTGATGAGTTCGAAAAATATTTTCGTGACAACCTGAACAATCCTGCAGCACCCTATAAAACGTATGTGATCAAAGCATCTAATCATCCTGACAAACTTGAGCAGATCACCAAGTGGCTGGATACACATTCTATCAAATACGGTCATCCGGCAGCGGGTAAAGCAGCGCGCGGTTTCGATTATCAGACACAAAGTACAGGCAACGTTTCTGTTTCCACAGACGATATCATCTTCAATATATACCAGCCTAAATCACGCTTTATCACCGCTGTATTTGAACCACAATCAAAATTACCCGATTCACTTACGTATGATATTACTGCGTGGAACCTGATGTATGCCAACAACCTGAAAGCGTATGCACTGCCCGAGCGCATCAACATCGGCAAAGCATACGAGGCTAAACCTGTTGATAATAATACGATCGCATCAAAACCGTATGCCTATATATTCAACTACCAGGGAGTAAAAGATGTAGCATTCCTGGCAACCCTGATTCAACGTGGTATAAAAGTTCGATCAGCCCTGTTGCCATTTAAGTCTAACGGACAAAGTTTCGATCGCGGTGCACTGATCATTACCCGCAGAAACAATGAAAAAGTAAACGACTTCGATAACACGATACAATCCATTGCCAAAGAGCAAGGTCGTAAGATATATACTTCACCAACCGGCTTTGTAGAAAGCGGTAAAGATTTTGGTTCGAGTTCTGTTAACTACGTTAAAGCTCCTAACGTTGCGTTGCTGTTTGGTGAAGAAACATCTTCCCTATCGGTGGGTGAGATCTGGTATTTCTTCGAGCAGCATTTGCACTATCCGATCACGACATTGGGCACAGACTATATCAAGTATGTTCCACTCAGTAAATATGATGTACTTATTATACCGGAAGGATATTATTCATCCATCGATGAAAAATTCCTGGAGAAGATTTCTGGTTGGGTAGCAGCCGGTGGTAAACTTATTGTAGTAGGCAGCGGTCTAAATTCCTTCGCTGACAAAAAAGGATTCTCGCTGAAGCCTTATACCAGCGATGATGAAAAAGAGAAGGCGGAGAAAAAACAAAAAGAACTTAACGAGCAACAAGCGCTGATCCGCTATGAAGATGCAGAACGAAAAGAAATTTCCAATTTCATAGGAGGAGCTATCTATAAAGTAACACTTGATAACTCGCACCCGCTTGCCTTTGGGTTATCGAACACATACTACTCATTAAAAACAAACGAACTTCGCTTCGGTTATCTTGACGGAGGATGGAACGTGGGTGTACTAAAAGGCAAACAAAAACCCGTGCAGGGCTTTGCAGGTAAAAACGCCAATGAAAAACTGGCGAACAGTCTTGTGTTTGGTGTAGAAAGAAAAGGCAAAGGAAATATTGTTTACCTGGTAGACAACCCGATGTTCCGTTGTTTCTGGGAAGATGGAAAAATGCTTTTATCCAACGCAGTATTTCTTGTAGGACAGTAAGTCTTGCTATTTTTGCTGCATGAATGAAATTTTTGATTCGATCGTAGATGGTCTGGCTGAAAAAGGATATGCCGTAGCAGATTCCTTTTTGAGTCAGGCCGAGGTCGATGCTATACTCGCCACAGCAGAATTTAAACACGGAATCGATCAGTTTAAAAAAGCGGGCATTGGTAAAAATCAAGGCTTGCAAATCAATGAAGCCATTCGCGGAGACTATATTCACTGGCTCGATAAAAACACCGCAGCAGCGCCTGCTAAAGTATATCTTGACAGACTTCATGAGCTGATTCAATATATAAATCGTACGCTCTTCTTAAGTCTGAAAGATTACGAAGTACACATGACGATCTACCCGATTGGCTCATTCTACAAACGTCATCTTGATCAGTTTAAGAAAGATGATCATCGTAAATTATCGGTGATCTGTTATTTGAATAACGACTGGACAGCTGCCCATGGCGGTGACCTGAGAATGTATTTACCCGGTGAAACGCTCGACTTCCTTCCTATAGCAGGCAGGCTTGTTTGTTTCCGGAGCGATCAGATTGAACACGAAGTGTTACCGGCTACACGTGAGCGACTCAGTCTCACGGGATGGATACTAGACCAGGTAGCCGACCTGCGACATTTATAGGAATCTGTTGTATCCACCGATAAAAATTCGGTTCTACTTATAGGAAATTAGAACTATATTGATGTTTATCTGTTTTGCAACTAACAAATACCTAAACCATCATGAGACATATATATTTCCTTTTATTGCTGCTCTGTTCAACTGCAGTGTACGCGCAAACCGACATCACCATTTGCCACACTCCTGCTACGGAGAAATTTGCCATGTTTGCATCCAACAAAGACTTCAACGCCAAACATCCGGCACCGGGCAACTATATACATGTTAGCGAAGAAGGTGGCAAGATGATCAAGATCAAATGTGCCGATGGAAAAGATGCAAACGGTTACCTGCTGAAAGCAAAAACGCCAACGGATAAATGGATTCTTGTTTTCCAGGAGTGGTGGGGATTGAATGACTATATCAAGCGTCAATCCGAAAATCTGTATAAAGATCTGGGCAAATGTAAATATACTGGCGCTCGATATGTATGATGGCAAACTTGCTACGGATCGTGAAACTGCTGCACGCTATATGCAGGAGTTCAAACAAGAGCGCGGTGATATTATTGTAAAGGGCGCCCTTGCCTATGCCGGTAAAAATGCGAAGATCGGTACGATAGGCTGGTGCTTCGGTGGGGGACAATCTTTACAGGCTGCACTCACGGCAGGCAACCAGGCACAAGCGTGCGTAATATACTATGGCATGCCTGTAGAAGACGTTGATAAACTGAAGAAGCTTAACACCGAGGTGCTTGGTATATTTGCCATAGAGGATAAATACATCACACCGGAAGTAGTAGCGAAATTCGAGGAGAACATGAAGCTTGCCGGCAAAAAAACAATCATCAAGAATTATAATGCCGACCACGGTTTTGCAAATCCAAGCAATGCCGCAGGCTATAAAGAAGAAGCAACAAAAGATGCATACGAGAACACGCTCGACTTCTTTAAATCAAAAATGAAATAAAAGTATATATCTGCGTTAATCCGATATATCAGAAGGCTGCGATTATCGCAGCCTTCTTTATTCATACCAGATAACATTCTCATCATAGGTATACCAGGTGCGATATCGCGCAGCATATAGACCCTCAATGGCATGTCGCTTCACTTTCAAAGAAGGTGTTATCAGTCCGTTTTCAACTGTCCAGTGTTCCTTCAGAATTACGATCTTAGCGATGCGTTCATAGTCTTCCAGCGTTGCATTTACCTGCGCACGTGTTTCTTCCAAGCCACTTACTATATCTGCACGTGATTTAGTTTTAGCCAGGTCTGTCAGTACGAGCAATGCTATAGGTTGCGGTATACCCATGCCAACAACACATATAGTTTCTATATCTTTATTGGAAGCAAACTTCAATTCAATCGGGGCAGGCGCTATAAACTTAGCCTTATCTGTTTTAAACTGATCTTTTACTCTGCCCGTTATCGTCAGGTAACCTTCAGCATCTACAACACCTTTATCGCCTGTTTTTAAATATCCATCGGCTGAAAATGTCTGCTGCGTTGTTGCTTCATCTTTATAGTAGCCCTTCATCAATCCCGGGTGCTTGATAAGTATTTCGCCTTCCTCTGTAATTCGTATAGCGATGCCGGGCCAGGGTTTTCCAACGGTACCTATATGTGCTCGTTTACCGTGGTTGCCATGCGAGTAGCCGCAGTTTTCAGTCATGCCATAGAGCTCACGAATTTCAATATTCAATTGAGCAAACCAGGTAAGCAACGGTACGGGTATAGGCGCAGCACCGCCTACAATTAAATGGGTATGGTTAAAACCGAGTCGCTTGCGAATTACGCTTTTTATAATGTGTGCTACCAAAGGTATAGATAGCAACGTATCCAGTTTTCGCTGCGGCATGCGTGCTAAAACACCATCCTGAAATTTAGCAAAGATGCGAGGCACACCTCCAAAAACTGTTGGTTGTACTTCACGCAAGTTATCTGAAAATTTATCAATCGATTCGGTAAAAGATATAGAGCTGCCTGAGTATAGCACACCAATCTGTATATACGACCGCTCCGCTATATGACTCAAGGGTAAATATGAAAAGAAACGCTCGGGCTTGGTAATACCAAAATGAGTTGTGAGGCTCTTTCCGACAAAGTCAAATGCACCAAACGTAAGCATCACTCCCTTCGGTGTGCCTGTTGTACCAGAGGAATATATAATGGAACTAACATGATTATGTGATGGAAAAGTAAAATCAGCAAGTGGTTCACCCTTTACCAATTCATCCCAATATATACCTTCACCCGGTCCATAGAACGGGAAACTAATTTTATGTATAGATGCCGGTATAGCAGCGCGCTGTTTCTCATAGTTATCCAGCTTTCCTATAAATACAGCCTTTGATTCGCTGTGTTCAAGTATATATTTAATGCCCTCAGCTGATAGTGTCGGATAGATCGGAACTGAAATATAGCCTGCCATCCATATTGCAATATCGGCCATAATCCAGTGTGCACAATTCTTTGACAAAATGGCGATGTTGCTTTGCGGAGCTAAATTCAACGCTTTTAGTGCGTTCGCAATTTTGCGAATCTCTATACCTGCCTCCTGGTAAGTATAAATTTTCCACTTTCCATCAACAGGTTGGCGTAAAAAAGGTTGATGCGGTGATTTTTTTTCCCAGTAACAGAAACGCTCCAAAGGGCTGCTGGCAATCATTTTCAAAGAATTTATTCCTTTAATTTATCACCGATAATCGATTGCTGAGCATTTCTTCCAAACTTTTTCAACAGGTGTGTACGGGGACAGGTCAAATTGACCGAATCTAAAATGCGGTGGTACACGTTTTTAGTAATGTCTTAGGCTTTAAACTATTCTTATATGAAAATGTATTCTATACACAGTATAAGAACATTGGCACTCCTGTTAGTCGCGGTTTTTACATTGTCTGCCCGCGTTGATAAACATCCGGATGATGATGTAGAAGCACAATTGAAAAATCTTACAGGAACGTATAATGTTTCTGACAAGCGCCAGGTGGGTAGTGAATCCAAAAATTATTCGATCACCATCACAAAATCTGTAGCCGGCATGGCTGCTGTTGATGTCGCTAATTTTGGCAATGTTATGTATGCACCTGTTCGGGCAGTGATACGCGGTAACAACTTCTATATTGAACCGCAGCAATTTAGGGGAAAGAAAATGTCTATCACAGTTTCAGGTTCCGGTACTTTCAGCAATGCAGGACTTCAATTTGATTATGTGATCGATACGGGCAAATCGCAGCTGGCATACCGCTGTGAAGCCACCAAGAAATAGGCTCTTATTATTAAATCTGTTTTTTAAAGGCATGACAATTTCGGTTGTCGTGCCTTTTGCTTTCTATATCCCTGCTATACATTTTCTAATGGATATTATTGGTATTTTTTATTTTGATTTGCCCGCGGATATTCGAGCATCTTTTACAATTTTGCGATTATGAGTAAACCTGATAAAAAACTTTTTCTGCTGGATGCCTACGCGCTTATTTACCGCGCACACTTTGCATTTACAAAAACTCCCCGCATCAACTCGAAAGGTATTAACACATCGGTGCCATTTGGTTTTACCAACACGTTGCTGGAAGTACTGCAAAAACAAAAGCCTACTCATATCGGTATAGCATTCGATACAGCTACCAAAACATTTCGTGATGAAATCTTCGCAGAGTATAAAGCAAACCGTCAGGAAACTCCGGAAGACATTCGCTATGGTATACCCAAAGTAAAAGAAATTATACAGGGCTTTAATATTCCGATTCTTGAAATGGATGGATATGAAGCAGATGATATTATCGGAACGCTGTCACGACAAGCCTGCACACAGGGCTTTGAAGTATATATGATGACGCCCGATAAAGACTTCGGTCAATTGGTAAACGAATGTGTATTTCTATACAAGCCGGCCTATATGGGCAACGCAGTTGATGTGTGGGGTATAAAAGAAGTTTGTGAGAAATGGGACATTGAAAATGTATCGCAGGTAATTGATATGCTCGGCTTGCAGGGCGATACATCCGATAACATTCCGGGCATTCCGGGGTTCGGTCCTAAAACTGCCGCGACACTCATCAAGCAATACGGTTCGATTGAAAATATTATAGCGCATGCTGATGAATTAAAAGGAAAGCAGAAAGAACTTGTAAAACAATTTGGTGAACAGGCACTGTTGTCTAAAAAGCTTGCTACTATTATTACGGATGTTCCGATCGAGTTCAATGAAGAAGTGCTTGCCTATAAAGGACCTGATGCAGAAAAGTTGAAACCAATTTTCAATGAGTTGGAATTCAAAACTATATCTGCGCGTGTGTTTGGTGAAGGCGTGGCGGGCACCGTTGCTCCGGCTAAGTCTGCTCAAAGTTCACAACTCTCCATGTTCGGAGGTTCAACAGAAGAAGGCATTGCTGCCGCAGATAGTGACGCAGGCGAACGCAGAAGTTTTGACGCAAGCAAAGTACAATACCAGGTAATAGAAGAATCACAATACAAGGCATTTGCTGAAAAACTCCGCGAGCAAACCAGCTTCGCTATAGATTCAGTAATTGATGATGCCGTTAATTTTGATTACGTTATTAAAGGCCTTTCGTTTTGCTTTCGCGAAAGCGAAGCATACTTCCTTCCTCTGGGAAATGCTGAACAGGCAAGCAATACACTTCGCCTTTTTGCTGATGTATTTGAAAATGAAAAGATCCTGAAGATCGGTCACAATATCAAGGGAACTATACTTGCCTTGAAAAAAGCTGGTGTCGAATTGCGCGGAAAGTTCTTCGATACCATGCTGGCGCATTACCTGATCGAACCTGAAGCAGCGCACGATCTGCATACGTTATGCACACAATATTTACAATATGATTTGCTTCCGATTAGTCATGCCGATATACGTGAACAACTCTGCGAGCGTGCAGATCAGCTGTTACAAGTTCACACAAAACTGAGACGCGATCTTGAGGCAAGGAAACAAGCGTTGTTGATGTACAACACCGAGATGCCACTCGTAGGTGTATTGGCTGCTATGGAGTTTGAAGGTGTAAAAGTAGATACCACGGCACTGTCAAAAATGTCTGATGAGCTGCGACAGGAGCTGGAGAAAGTACAACGGGAGGTCTATGCGCTCGCAGGTTCCGAATTCAACATCGGTTCTCCGAAGCAGTTGGGTGAAGTGCTTTTCGAAAAAATGAAACTGATCGACAAGCCGAAGAAAACAAAATCAGGTCAGTATGCAACGGGTGAAGATATACTCTTAAGCCTGGCGCCGAAGCACGATATAGCGCGTAAAATTCTCGACTACCGTGAATATGAAAAGCTTCGTTCTACCTATGTAGATGCGTTGCCTAAAATGATCAGCAAGTTCGATAACCGTATTCACACCGATTACCGGCAGGCGGTTGCTGCAACGGGAAGATTGAGCTCTAACAATCCCAACCTTCAGAATATACCGATACGTACTGCAAAGGGAAAACAGATTCGCAAAGCATTTGTATCGCGGGGTGATGAATATCTTTTTATGTCGGCCGACTACTCGCAGATTGAATTGCGTATAGCCGCATCGTTTGCTAAAGACGAAGTGATGATCGAAGCGTTCCGTAACAAGCGGGACATTCACACCACTACGGCTGCTAAAGTTTTTAAAGTACCGTTAGAGCAGGTAACTGCAGACATGAGGCGCAAAGCGAAAGAAGTTAACTTCGGCATTCTCTATGGCAGTACAGCTTTCGGATTAGCACAGAACCTGGGTATATCACGCACGGAAGCATCGGAGATAATCGACTCTTATTTCACGGAGTTCCCGGCCATCAAACGCTATATGGATGACTCGATCAACATGGCGCGTGAAAAAGAGTATGTAGAAACTATTCTGGGAAGAAGGCGTTACCTGCGTGACATCAATTCACGTAACATCACAACACGTGGCTTTGCCGAACGTAACGCTATCAACGCTCCTATACAGGGAAGTGCTGCTGATATTATTAAAATCGCGATGGTAAATATTCATCAGTGGCTTGAGAAGAAAAAACTCAAAACCAAAATGATCATGCAGGTTCACGATGAACTTGTTTTCGATCTTCACAAAGATGAAGCAGACCTTGTAAAGGAAAACGTTACTGCGTTAATGAAACATGCAGTACATCTTGCCGTGCCGATGGAAGTTGAAGTTGGTATTGCTACCAACTGGCTTGAAGCACATTAATGATATGTATAGTGTGATGCATGAAGGGTGACGCTATCAAAGTGTTACACACTGTTTGCAAATCACTATCAATATCTGCAGAGTATAAATGTTGATGATGAATAAATATAGGAGACGACTTTTATTTGTAAGGCGTTTGACGAATACAAAAAGCCTTTATATTTGCGCCCCTATTAAAAATTCATTTATTAATTATTATGACAAAAGCTGAATTAATTGCCAAGATCGCAGAAGACACAGGTATTACAAAAGTAGCTGCCAACACTGCATTGGAATCATTCATGGGAGCAGTTGAAAAAACATTGAAGAAAGGTGACAAGCTTACGCTTACTGGCTTTGGTACATTCTCTGTAGCAAAGAGAGCCGCGCGTAAAGGCCGCAATCCTTTCACAGGAGAAACCATCAAGATCAAGGCTAAAAAGGTTGCCAAGTTCAAAGCAAGCAAAGAGCTTTCTGGCAAACTGTAATCAACATTGATTCACAAAAGGAAAACCCTGGTTATCAACAGCCAGGGTTTCTTTTTATAGGAAACTTTCAAAAACTATTGAAAGTTTAGAAACAATTAGTACCTTTATATCGTATGAAGTATGCAGAAGCAAAAGAAGAATTGATCCAGGCATGGGGAAACCTGGGCTATAGCTGGGGCCTGAATAAAACCATGGCACAGATACATGCGCTTCTGATGATATCTCCGAAACCTCTTTCAACAGAAGAGATTATGCTGGAGCTCTCCATATCAAGAGGAAACGCGAACATGAACATTCGCGCGCTGCTTGACTGGGGAATCATATCAAGAATACTAGTGCCCGGAGAACGCAAAGAGTTTTTCAAATCAGAGAAAGACATCTGGGCGCTGGCACGGCAGGTGGCAAAAGAAAGAAGAAAACGTGAGCTAGAACCTATATTAAAAGTGCTGCGCGAAGTGAATGATGTGCAGAGTGATGGCTCTGACGAAACGAAAGAACTGAAGCGCGTGGTGAAAGACCTGAAGAACTTTGCAGAGAAATCAGATGGCCTTCTCGAGACTTTTATAAAGTCGGAAGAAAGCTGGTTCTGGAATGTTCTGCTGAAAATCATGAAGTGAAAACTTCATTTTTTTTAAACCTATCTTTCAATATTTTCTGAAAATACTAAATATATGAAATATCTAGATTTTACAATTCAATCACTGATCATGCTTGGTGGATTGATTTTCGTGACAGGAACCATTTTCAGTAAGTCTGAACTGTTTATAGCCATACTCATAATACAACTGTACCTCGGCCCCTGGCAATTTGCGAGCTCTCTCATTTCGGTGATAGCGCGTGCTCCGGGCTTCCATGAAAAGCTCATACACTTGATGGCGTCTGTATTTTATCTGCTGAGTCTTCTGGCCACGCTGAACAGTGGCTACTCTGGTGCTCCACATATCGCATTGAAACTCTATTGGACTGTTCCTGCGTGGGCACTGGCTATATATTACTATGTAATCACCTGGCAGTGGACATTTCCGAAAAGAACCAGCGGTGGCAAATTCTTACCACACATTAATTTCTGAATTCACATACTAAACTATATATATTATGAACTACACCGTAATAACCTACAGCATCTATCTGCCCATTACCATTTTTCTTACTATGTGGGTGGCACGAACGCTCTTCAAAAACGGTCGCGTTTTCCTGGTTGAAATATTCCATCAGGACAACACGCTTGCCGATAGTGTTAACAAGTTATTGTTGGTAGGATTCTACCTCGTGAACATCGGCTACGCGGTATATACACTTAAAATATGGGACAGTATCGATGACGTTCAGGCGATGATAGAAGTGCTAAGCGAAAAGATCGGCTGGATTATACTTGTATTGGGAGGAATGCACTTCTTTAACCTGTTCATTCTCTTCAGCCTCAGAAGAAAGGCGCATGCTGAAAAAGTAGTAGCTTAAAATTCAAGCCCGCAGGAAACGCAGATTAACCGCAGAAATATATAGGACAACCTCTGCGTATATCCGCGCCTTCTGCGGGAAAATAAATCTCATATAAAATGAAAATTGTCATAGCAGGTGGTTCCGGTTTTTTGGGAAAAGCCTTAGCCGAGTACTTCACTAAAAAAAATATAGCGGTAACTATACTTTCGCGGAGGCCACAAAAAAGCAGCAAGCTTGTTAAGGAAGTTTATTGGGATGGCACAACGTTGCAGGACTGGAGACATGAACTCGAAGGCGCTGAAGCGTTGATTAACCTGAGTGGTAAATCTGTTGACTGCCGATATACTGAACAGAATAAACGCCAAATATACACATCACGACTTGCATCAACGCGCGTGCTGGGAGAGGCCGTTTGCCAATGTATACATCCGCCTAAGGTGTGGCTTAACTCGAGCTCTGCCACTATATATAGAGCTTCCTATGACAAATTTATGGATGAACACACCGGTGAGATTGGTCACGACTTTTCAATGGACGTTTGCAGGAAATGGGAAGCAGTTTTCAACGAGTGTATCACACCCCGTACACGTAAAATAACGCTGCGAACCTCCATTGTTCTTGACGTAACAGGCGGAGCACTCGTGCCGCTTATCAGGCTTGTCAAAAGCGGGCTAGGTGGTGCGATGGGCCATGGCAAACAATTTTTCAGCTGGATACATATACACGATTTTTGTCGCGCAGTGGAGTGGTTTATACAAAAAACGGTGACTGGAGTTTATAATGTCTGCTCACCTCGACCTTTGCCCAATGCTGACTTCATGAAAAGCCTGCGACAGAGTTTGCGTATACGTGTGGCGTTGCCATTGCCGGTTCCGTTGCTCGCATGTGGCGCTGCGTTGATTGGTACAGAAACGGAACTTGTCCTAAAAAGCAGAAAAGTTTATCCACAAAGATTATTAGATGAAGAATTTGTTTTCGAATTTCCAGACCTGAAAACTGCCCTCGAAGATTTATGCCAGGTCGAAGCGAAGAGAAGTTAAAGCAATATTTCATCGCCCTTATTCCGCCTCCTCCGGTTTCGGATGATGCCTTGCGACTTAAAAATTATTTTCGCGATCAGTATAACAGCAAAGCTTCACTCAATTCGCCTCCACACATTACGCTGCACATGCCGTTTAAATGGAAGGAAGAAAAAGAATGTGAATTGATCGATGCGTTTGGAAAGTTTTCGTTGGGCAGGCCTTCGTTTAAAATAGAACTTCACAACTTCAGTGCTTTTGCACCGCGGGTAATTTTTATAGATGTAGTTTCCAATGATGCATTAAGTCTTCTTAACAAGGAGCTTCACCGTTTTTGTAAACGCGAACTTAACTTGTTCAACGCATCGTATAAAGATCAGCCCTTCCATCCTCACCTCACATTAGCATTTCGCGATCTGAAGAAACCGATGTTTGAAAAAGCATGGGCTGAATTTCAGGAACGAAAATTCTCAGCACGTTTCGATGTTGAAAGCATAGTACTGCTCAAACACAATGGGAAAATATGGGAAGTTTGCAGAGAGTTTCTTTTTGATCCATCGTCACAACCTAAAGATGAGGAAGAAGGATCTTTCAACC
The DNA here is from genome assembly GCA_966211525.1 of uncultured Chitinophaga sp. Classification (GTDB taxonomy): domain Bacteria; phylum Bacteroidota; class Bacteroidia; order Cytophagales; family Cyclobacteriaceae; genus Ohtaekwangia. Next base: position 12,394 of record CBIHOZ010000188.1, read on the forward strand.
TTCATCACTAGTCAGTATCATCACTTCTCGCAGAAGGATCCTTTCGCGATCCACAGCGTTTTGTATGTTACCTCCAGCAGCCCTTCCTGCAAACCGGGATCTGCCTCAATCACTTCCTTCTGTAGTTCACCGCGCATGATGAGAACGCCACCATCATGATCACCAAAGATACCTTCGGTAACAACGTTCCCCGTCTCCACCAGCTTCTTTATAAATGCATTATGCTTCTCAATGATCTGCGGATAGTTGGAAGCCGTAAATTTACTCACCACAGCATCGAAACGAATGAATGAATAGGATACCATTTCATACGGCTCGGGTGCTTTGCAGGGTTTGCTGACGCGTGAAGTATAGGGGAGGATTTCTATATTCCAACGGTTCGCCTGCACGCCCGGGTCGGTGCTCAGCCACTGCTTTGCTTCATCTACCGACTGTGTGTTGAGTATAAATATACCTCCGCCACCGTCAAACGGTCCGGCTGATACAAGTTTACCTTCTTTTGCAAGCCGGTTAATATTGGCCATGTGCCCTTCCATTAGTTTATCCAGTTGATCTTTGGGCATGGATGGTGCATCGATTCGTTTATGCAGAAATACGAAAGTATATTTCTGTGCGACTACGGCAAAGTTTACAAACAGCAGGGTAATAAGCAGTATCTTCTTCATGGCTGAAACTTAAAAAGAATCGTTGAGAGTTTATGCGCCAGAGATTTTTAAAACCGAAGCGCCCGGAAATTATATTGAATATACAACTTCCTATACTGAAAGTCGAGTGACTACTTTCCTTTCTTCCCAATCAGTAATATACCAGCCAGTATCAGCAGCGTTCCAACAATCTGCAGTACAAAGATAGGCTCGTACAGCAAGATATAGGCTTGCAGTATCGTAGACATCGGTCCGATGCTCCCTACAATCGCGGCATTATCTGAACCGATACGTTTAATCCCTTCCGTAACGAGATACGATGGAATGACGGTGCTCACCAATGCCATCATAATACTATAAAAATAAACCATGGGAGACAGGTTGAACAACGATGTATCACTGGCGATTGCGTAATGAAGCAATACACCCACTGATGCAAATGTCATGGCATAGCTGTTGAATTTGGCAGCGCCCACCTGTGGTATAATTTGTCCGCTGCCTACAATATATAGTGCATAGGTAATCGCGCATAAAAAAATCAATATAGCACCAAGGTAAAAATCGTTGTTCTGCTCGGTACTCCAATCCACCTCACTATAAAACGCCAAGGCCAGACCGACATACGTAATTACCAATGCGAGCCATTGATACCTGTTTATTTTCTGCTTGAAAAAAACAGCCGACATCAGC
>CBIHOZ010000189.1:0-13627 GCA_966211525.1 uncultured Chitinophaga sp.
GGATCGTGTGTAATTTCATCCAATACATCAAAGCCAGTCATGCCCGGCATCTGTACATCCAGAAAAACAAGATCTGGTTTCTCCTTATCAATTAACTCTACAGCATCCTTTCCTTTCGAGCACTCACCGATAACCTGGATGTTCGGCATCTGCTGCAAATACTCTTGTAAAAGGTCGCGTGCTAATTTTTCATCATCGACAATAACACAAGTTATGTTCATGTATAGATATAGTTTAATAAGTTACATTGCTTTGCTTTTCAGTTCTTCAACTATTTCCTCATACGGAATAAAGAAGCTGACAGAATATCCCCACTCGTTCGAGTGAATTCGTAAACCCGAGCCCGGACCAAATATACTTTTCAAGCGCTGGTCGGTATTTTTCATACCTACACCGCTGGAACTTCCATCCATTACCTTCTTCGCTTTGGAGCCGAGTCCATCATCTTTTACTTCAAAAAAGATCATGTTGTTAAAGCGTTTTACAGTAAGGATGATCGTTCCGCCATCTTCCTTCGGGGCAATTCCATACTTCACAGAATTTTCAACGAGGGGTTGAAGAATCATCGGAGGGATCTCAACATTCAGACAGGAGAAATCTACCTGCTTTACAAACTTCAGGCGATCGCCAAAACGAACCTGCTGAATGCGTATATAGTTGTCGATAAAGTCGAGTTCGTGAATAAGCTTTACCATCTGGTCGCCATGCGAATCGAGCGCATACCGGAATATATCCGAGAGCTGCGTAATTACTTTACGCGCCTGCTCTTTGCTGGAACCGATGAGTGTATTGATTGAATTCAGTGTATTGAAAAGGAAATGCGGGTTGATCTGCGACTTAAGCAACGAGATCTGCATCTCACGGTTCTTCAGAGCAAGCTCACTCTTCTCCGCTTCTTGTTTTTGCAAGCCCTGGAAATAGCCAATCACATAATATACTCCTACGGTAATTATATACTGATCATGAAAATGAAGTCCTTCCCACTTGAGCAAACCTATAATGTGTGCCTTCCAGAAATCCCAGCCGATATAGCCCTCCACATAATCTTCCAGGTAATAGGACAGTGTACCCATAATCATAAAGTGCGTCATAGCACCGGCTGCGTGGCCTGCTACCTGGAAATATATCCTGAAACGAAACAGCCAGTTGGCGTAAAAGAAGATACCGATAATAAGAATGCAGAGTACTTCGAAAAGATATAGGGCATTCCAGAAAATGTATGTGTTGGGGTTCTCCAGCTTCCACTCTATAAAAGTGCCCACGCCATAATTGGCTGCAAACCAAAGGCAGAGTAAAAGGTAGGCCTTCTTCCAGACACGTGGTATTTCTTCTATAGACTTCAAGACCGGCAAATTCATAATTTAAAGTTACACAATGAAATACAAAACCGATCAGAATTGATTTAAGGCGATAAATCTTCAATTTAAAGGAATATCCTACTCATTGTTTGAAAGCCGGGAGTTAATGTCCAATTTGACCGTCTATTTCCCCTGATAAATGCGATTTATCATTGTTTTTATACTCCTTATTGGCTTTTTCAGTGTCTCTGCGCAGAAAATAACACTTTCGGGCAGCGTAACCGATAAAGCAACTGGCGAGGCACTTCCTTTTGCATCGGTTGTTATTAAAGGCAAGCCTATTGGCACGATCGCCAATAGCAATGGTGAATTCGATTTCCATTTTCCGGCCGAATACCGAAACGATATTATTGTGGTGAGCATGCTCGGCTACGAGAATTTTGAAGCACCGGTATGGTCGATGAATTCAGGAACAATAGCACTTAATAAATCGGCTACAATGCTCGAAGAAGTTGTTGTGACAGACACTGTAACAAAAGGCGGAGAGATATTTCGCATAGCACTTTCAAAGATTGAACAGAATTTCCCGATGGAGCCGTTTTTAATGGATGGCTTTTACCGCGACATAAAAAAAGTAAGTGGCACTACTATAGCATTGCTGGAAGCAGCTGTAAAGATATTTGACGAGAACTATGCTAAACCCAGAAACCCTTCCAAACTACGCGAACATGTAAAGCTTGTAGAGGTGCGCAAGAGTTTAGGATATGAAAATAAATTTGCTGCGTACTTCGATCAGAAAAATTTATTAGAAGACTTACTGCTTCACAACTCCGTACGCTACCGCCATGAGATAGCCGAAGAAGTATTCGAAAACATGCAGCGCGAAGATGACTCCCATTACAACGACCGCGAGATCTTTGTTGTGTCATATGAGAAGGATTTCAAGCTGAAGGTATTTATTGATAAAGAAGATTACGCGATTATCCACATCGATTTCGAAATAGACTATACTGGCGATAATCTTGATTCACGTAAAGATGTAGTGAACACCTATATCGGTTACAAAAAGAAAATAGACTTCCGTAAATATAGCGGCAAGATGTACCTGAACTATATCACCGTAGTTACACAAGAGAAGTGGAACGACATCACCACAAAAGCGTTGAAGTTCGACACAGAACTAGTGCAACACCTCCTCGTTAACCAGGTATATCCCAACACCACAGACCGCATACGCTCAACCGAAAAGATGCGCAACTACGGCCTTCAATACCAGGACTATCCTTACAACAAAGAATTCTGGTCCAGCTATAACGTAATCAAAGAGACAGCGCTCGATCGACAAGTGATACGCGACCTTGAGAAAGACGCTCCGCTGGAGGAACAGTTTGAGAATTAGTTGCTGAAATAGCTGCGAGTTGCTAGCCGCTAGCTTCTAGATTGAGTGCGGCAGCGAATCGTTTACTCGTAATAGCTATAAAAAATCAACAGCTCAGGTTATTTATACTATAAAAGCATAGAACCCTGAGCAGCGCTCAAGGTTCTATATATACTTGGGGTTCCTATTCTTACTTCTTACTTCTGGCTTCTTATTTAAGCGTTGCCAGCGTTTCCTTTAGTCTCTTCAGGGCTTCGCGGAGATCGCTTTCTGAAGCTGCGTATGATAATCGTACACATGCCTCGTCACCGAAAGCACCGCCGGGTACTAATGATACGTGGGCTTTCTCTAACAGGAACAAGCAAAGGTCATCGCCATTCTTGATTGTTTTTGTGCCATCTGATTTACCGTAGAACGAACTTACATCCGGGAAGAAATAGAATGCGCCTTCCGGATAGTTTGCTTTCACGCCCGGTATCTCTTTCAACAGGTTATATACTATATCTCTGCGTTTGCGATACTCCTCCACCATTTTGGTAGTCGGTGCTATATCTCCGGTTACGGCAGCTAATGCAGCGCGTTGAGCGATCGAGCAGTTAGCAGACGTAATTTGTCCTTGTACTTTGTTACAGCCATCAGCAATCCATTTTGGAGCAGCTATATAGCCAACTCTCCAACCCGTCATTGCATAACCTTTCGCAAATCCGTTTACAGTGATCGTGCGATCGAACATCCCGGGGAATGAAGCTATACTTACCTGCTCGCCAGTAAAGTTGATATGCTCATATATTTCATCAGCGATGATCAACAGGTTAGGGTGCTTCAATACAACATCTGCTATATCCTGGAGTTCTTTGCGTGAGAATACAGAACCGGTAGGGTTGCAAGGTGAAGAGAAGATTACTGCTTTTGTCTTTGGAGTGATCGCTGCTTCCAATTGCTTCGCCGTAACTTTAAAATCATTTTCGATGCCGCCTTTTATAATTACCGGAGTTGCTTCCGTTAGGCGAACCAGTGCATCGTAGCTTACCCAGTATGGAGAGAATACAATTACTTCGTCACCCGGGTTCAGCAGGGCAAGCATAGCGTTCGCTATAGATTGCTTCGCTCCGTTTGATACAACTATATTTTCAGCTTTGTAAGGAACATTGTTTTCTTTCTGGTACTTGGCAGCAAGAGCTTCTCGCAAATCCTGGTAGCCGGCTACCGGAGGGTATGCGAAATACTTTCCGTCATCAATCGCTTTCTTGGCAGCTTCACAAATGTGTTGAGGAGTTTTAAAATCAGGCTCACCAAGGCTAAGACCTATAACATCTATACCTTTCGTTTTAAACTCACGAGCCTTCGCGGCCATTGCCAGGGTTGCAGATTCTTCAATCGCGTTGATTCGGTTGGAAAGTGTACTCATAGTTTTGTTTGTAAAAAAAGCGAGCAAAGAAAGGCATTATCGCTTTAAGTTGGAAGATTTGTCCACAGATTTGAAGATTTCATATTTCAGACTATACTTCTGCGTCTGAATTTTTAAAAATTGAAATCAGCAATTAGTATTAATTGAAAAGCGTGCGGCCGGTTATACTTCTACCTAACGTTATTTCGTCTGCATATTCCAGATCACCACCAACAGGTACGCCACGTGCAATAACACTTACCTTAACCGCTATCTCACGAATGCGTTTGTTAATATAGAAGGCCGTGGTATCGCCTTCCATGGTAGGGCTCAACGCCAGAATTACTTCCTTGATCTCGGCTTGTCCGTTTATTAAACGGTTTACCAGCGACTCTATTTTCAGATCCGCAGGACCTATACCATTTACCGGAGAGATCACGCCACCGAGCACATGATACACCCCGTTGAACTGCGCGGTGTTCTCAATCGCCATCACATCCTTTACATCTTCTACAATGCATACTATACTTCGATCGCGTCTGTGGCTCGAGCAGATGGTACACATCTCAGCATCGCATATAGTATGGCAAACTTTGCAGAACTTGATGTTTGCACGAAGTTTATTGAGAGCATCCGTTAACGCATAGGTATTTTCATCCTTCGCCTTGATGAGGTGCAGCACCAAACGCAAAGCAGTTTTCTTACCGATACCGGGAAGTTTCGCGATTTGATTTACAGCTTCTTCAATAAGTTTGGAAGGATACTCCACGGTAAACGCAACAAAGATTTAAGGTATAAAATTTCAGACGGCAAGACCGCTAACTACAAAATGCGGGCATCAATGCCGACTTCGCAGATCGCTTCACGCATAGGACGCAGAAAATCAAACGTTCCTTTTTTCACAGCACACTTACCTTTATAGTGAATAATGAGTGTGCATTGTTCCGCTTGTTCAGGTGTATGCTTGCAAACGCGAATCAACGTCTCGATAACATGATCAAATGTATTAACGTCATCGTTGAAAACAACCAGATCCATCTGATCGATCGTCTCCACCGCTTCCAGCACATCCACATCGGTCAATACTTCTTCCTGATACATGGGTTTCATAAATACAAAAATACGTTGCGGAACGGTCTCATTCAAGATCGATTTGGATTTGATCCGATTTCCTGATTCTTTGCGCTGCAAACTTCATAAATCATGACTCCAACACTGGTTGCCATTATCATGGTTGTTTATTTTGGTGCGTTGATATTCATCTCCGTGATCACATCGCGCGGGGCCGACACCAATACATTTTTTACCGCCAACCGTCAGTCGCCCTGGTACCTGGTGGCCTTCGGCATGATCGGCTCATCGCTGTCGGGTGTAACATTCATTTCGGTGCCCGGCAATGTAGGCAAGATCGGCTTCGGGTATTTTCAAGTTGTGCTCGGCTACCTCGTTGGGTATTGGTTAATCATCGGTATACTCATGCCGTTGTATTATCGACTCAATCTTATTTCCATATATACTTACCTCGAACAGCGTTTTAATTTCTGGACTTATAAAACCGGTGCATTCTTTTTCCTCGTGTCTCGTACCATCGGGTCATCGTTGCGTTTGTTCCTGGCGGCAACTGTATTGCAATTGTTTTTGTTTGATGCGTGGAACGTCCCCTTCTTCGTTACGGTAGCCACAACAATCCTGCTCATCTGGATATATACTTTCAAAGGCGGAGTTAAAACCATTGTATGGACGGACTCCTTCCAGACTATATTTCTGATCTCTGCTGTGTGTATTGCCGTTTGGCAAATAGCCAGTCAGTTGGGCATGTCGTTTGGCGAGATGGTGAGTACGGTAAGTTCGAGTGAGTACTCGAAGATGTTTTATTTTGATGATCCTAATTCAACACAGTTTTTCTGGAAACAATTTTTAGGTGGTGCCTTTATTACGCTTACCATGACAGGGATGGACCAGGAGATCATGCAGAAAAATCTCACGTGTAAAAATCTTGGCGAAGCTCAGAAGAATATGTTCTGGTTCAGCTTGCTGCTGGTAGTAGTAAACCTTTTGTTCATCACACTCGGTGCGCTGCTATATATGTATAGTTCCAAGAATAATATACCACTACCCGCAGCTTCAGACGAATTGTTCCCGCGCCTAGCCATCAACGAACTTGGTCTTGCTGTTGGCGTCTTCTTCTTACTGGGTATAACAGCATCATCCTACGCCAGTGCAGACTCTGCACTCGCAGGACTCACTACTTCATTCTGCATCGACTTCCTTAATTTTAAAGACAAGCCTGAAGCCGTGAAGCGCAGACAAAAATTTATGGTACACCTGGGCTTCTCGTTTTTGTTTCTCATCATCATTCTGGTCTTTAAAGAAATCAACAAGCGCTCGGTGATCGATGCTGTGCTGAACATAGCCGGCTATACCTACGGACCATTATTGGGACTATTCGCCTTCGGATTATTCACCAAACTTCAGGTGCGCGATAAACTCGTGCCGATTGTTTGCGTGCTTTCCCCGGCAATTTCTTACCTGCTCAGTCTCAATTCTGAAAAACTTTTTGGAGGCTATAAGATCGGATTGGAAATTCTGTTGATCAATGGCATGATCACATTCCTCGGCTTATGGCTCATTTCGAGAAAAGACCACGCACACGTGAAGATTTAGAATGGCGTGTAGCCATGGGGTTAATTACAGAAAGGCTATAAAAAGGAAAAGGCCACCTCTCGTCTGAAGCAGCCTAGACCCGATTAAAACCAACCCCACTATATTTTTACAGGTGCATCATCGGTAGATGCATCACTTGTGTTTGCTTGTGTATTCATACTCCTGTACTTCGCTTCCCTTGGTGAGTCGTATCACATAGGTACCCCGTTGTACGCTACCAAAATCGATGATCATCTTGCGCTTTTGCATATTATGCGAAGTGATCAGTTCACCATTGGCATGGAAAACTTCAACCTTTGCTCCCTTAAATTTCTTATGAGCTTTCAGCACGAAAAGATCTTTGTGCTTATAAGCAGGCACTGGTATTACATCATCTGCGAAAGCCGCAGACGAGATGAAAAGACAACCAGCAACAAGAACTTTGATCAGGGTCTTCATAAGTCGTTGTTTTGAAACCACCTATTGCCAACCCTATGCCACAGCAGCGAATGCCGCAAATCCAGTTAAATTAGAAGGGTAATCCTTACATCTTATCCAGTTTTGGGACGTCCTTTTCTCGGTTTGGTTTCATTCAACTCCAAATCCGTTGAAGGATTCCAGAAAACTTCGTTGAACGCTACAATTTTATCGTTAACCACCTGTACACCTTCTTTCTTCAGAAGTCTTTCCATTTTTTCAGGTGGATTGAAATGATGCTTTCCGGTAAGCAGACCTTTACTATTCACAACACGATGAGCCGGCACATCTTTCGGGCAACCGTGCATCGCCCAGCCAACCATTCTTGCACTCGATTTCAATCCAAGGTATTGTCCAATAGCACCGTAACTCGTTACACGACCCACGGGTATAAGTCGCGCGACATCAAACACATCCGTAAAGAAATTTTTATCAGTTTGTTTCTTTTTGGTACGTGGCATATCTAAAACTTTCGATCTTATTAACTTTACGGCTTCCTTAGAATTAGAACTAACTTAAACTTTAATCGTGAAGCATTTAAATATTTTCATTTTTTTGTTTTGTAGTTGCTTAACAGCCATCGGCCAAAATCATCATTTAGTTTTTCCTGATTCAACAGGATGGAATGTTCTCAATGAAAATCAAGAGGTATCGTTCAAAGTAAAAATTGCACCTGAGGTTCCTGCATTCTTCTCCATTGAAGGAGCAGAAGGTCTCAATATAAATTTCGATACACTCGGTAATTTCAATTGGAAACCTTCGTACGACCTGGTAGATCGCGTAGCATTAACAAAAGATGTTACGGTAATTTTTCAGGCAACACTGCGTGACGGAAAACGCGAGCGTAAACCCGTTACGTTTACCGTGCGTCACATCAACCGTCCGCCGGTAGTAGAAGATCTTCCGGTATTCTATGTGAAGCAATCAAATCAAAACACTTACCAGATCGCGAACGATTATGTATATGATCCGGATGGCGACCCGATCGTAATCAAATCCATACAATCACAAATGCCGGAAGGCTCTGCGCTTTCATCACTCGGACAATTTACGTGGACACCTTCACGCGGACAGTTCTCTTCGCTGAAAAATAGTCCATTGCAAGTAGAGTTCATCGTGCAGGATCAACCCGACAAAGCAGAATCAAAAGGTAAAATAAAGATCGCGCAGACACAGCTTGATCTTCCACCAGAGATCCTCATCGTACCCGGTGATTCACTCTTCACCATTAAAGAAGATGAGACACTGAACCTGAAGATATATATATCAGACCCGAACGGTGACGACAATGTTCGTAACGTTGGTTTTGTATCAGCCGATAAACGTATACCGGCAGCAAGTCTCAAAGAAAATACAACGCTGCAATCTGAATTTACCTGGACACCGGGCTATGATTTTGTAGACGACACACAGACTTTCCTTACAGCCGAGATTGTATTCTTTGTAGTAGATAAATCAAACAACCGTACACAACGTAAAGTACGCATCAAGATTCTAGACACCGAGAACCTGATCAAGAAAGATGCGCACCTCTATCAGAAATATAGAAGCAACCTGATTGATGCATTGGTACTGATCGACCAGCTTGATGCCAACCAGAAAAAATTAAATGCAGACTATAAGAAAGCGAAGAAGGGTAAAAAGAACCGTTCCATTGTAAACGCATCGCTCGGTGCTGTAACAGGTTTTACTCCGGCTGTGGTTGACAATTCCGATCAGTCGAAAGTAGTTTCGGCTGTGGGTGGTACAACCGTGCTTACGCTGGGTACGCTTGAGGCAACCGAAGTAGTAGGTCGCTCGAAAGAAAACATCCTGGAGAAGATCAAGATTGGTATCGACATCCGGAACAAGATTCAATCCATGGGCGATGATTTTGCCCGCAAGTATGCATTGAAGTCAGCGCGGAGAAACCTGGAGTTCGATAAAGACATCGAAAAACTGCGCGCCAACCTAAACGACCAGCGCATTGTACTGCTGGAATTGGACGCTTATTCAAAGAATGCCGCGAAAATCGACAACAAAGACATTAAAAAAGTGTTTGTTGACTTCGCAGACGAACAGAAGTAAAAAACTTCTTTCAAGATTTTTTGCTGGTTTTTAAGAAAGCTATACATTTGCACTCCTAAAATAAACCAGCAAACACAGAGGAGTGGTAGAGCGGTTTATTGCACCGGTCTTGAAAACCGGAGACTGTAACAGGTCCGGGGGTTCGAATCCCTCCTCCTCTGCTGAGTATCGATCAAACAGATCTAAAACCTCGAATTCGTAAAGGATTCGAGGTTTTTTGTTTTAAGCCTATCCAAGTAGATTCATTTTTTCAATCCATAAGTACAAATTTGGTAATTGAGCTTACTCATTAACGACAATCTTTTAACGAAGGTCAAATCATTCAAATTCTTAATATTTTAGTCATTAGAGGCCGTCCTTGGTCATGAAATCGTTGGCTATGGATACGCTATTTTCTTAACTTTCTAGCTTTAAACCTATGATCTAACTGCCTTGAGTACTGAATCCGCTACTCGAAAAGAACTGATTGACCTGAAGTTGAAAGCCGCAGGGTGGGACGTTCATAACAAAACGCAGGTAGCGGAAGAATTTTATATTGATATAAAAACGGGAGTTGAGGAACCAAAAGAGAAATATGCTCGGCAATTCAGTGATTATGTTCTTTTAGGTAATGACAGAAAAATCATAGCTGTTATTGAAGCCAAGAAAACTTCGATAGATGCAACAGCAGGAAAAGAGCAAGCGAAACAATATTGCCTTCATATCCAAAAAAAGCAAAACGGATTTCTCCCTTTTTGTTTCTTCACCAATGGTCATGATGTATTCTTTTGGGATTTAGGAAACTACCCACCAAAGAAGGTTTCTGGATTTCCAACTAAAGACGATTTTGTTCGACTTCTCTTCATCAGAAATGCACGAAAGCCTTTGGCTGAAGAACTAATCGATACCAAAATTGCAGGTAGAGATTATCAAATCCGAGCGATTCGCTCAGTAATGGAGGCTATCGAAAAGAGAAAGAACAAGTTTCTCTTAGTCATGGCTACAGGAACAGGTAAAACCCGAACCGTAATTGCTCTTGTAGATGCTTTGATGAGAGCAGGATGGTGTGAACGTGTCTTATTTCTTGTAGATCGAATTGCTCTACAACATCAAACGTTAGATGCGTTCAAAGAAAACCTGCCGAATGAACCACGCTGGCCAAATGCGGATGAACGCAAAATTGCCTCCGACAGACGAATCTATGTTTCGACTTATCCCACCATGCTCAATATCATTCGTGATGAGAAAGACGCATTGTCTCCTCATTTCTTTGACTTGATCGTGGTCGATGAAAGCCATCGCTCGATTTACAACACGTATAAAGAGATACTAGATTATTTCAATACCCTTACGCTTGGGCTTACGGCCACTCCCACGGATATCATCGACCACAACACTTTTCAAATCTTCGATTGTGAGGATGGTCTGCCAACATTTGCATATTCCTACGAAGAAGCAGTGAATAATCACTACTTATCAGATTTCAGTGTGTTGGCATTCAAAACAAAATTTCAGGAGCAAGGGCTTAATAAGAGAACAATTTCATTGGAAGACCAATTGAAACTTGTTCATGAAGGGAAGGATATTGAGGAAATAAATTTCGAAGGAACCGATCTTGAGAAGTCTGTGGTGAACCAGGGAACGAATTCACTTATTGTTCGTGAATTCATGGAAAACTCGATCAAGGATTCGAATGGTGTATTGCCCGGAAAAACTATATTCTTCTGTATGAGTATTGCTCACGCCAGGCGAATAGAACAGATATTTGACAATCTTTATCCGGAGTATCATGGTGAGATTGCCAAAGTATTAGTATCGCAAGATTCCCGCGTTCATGGCAAGGGTGGCCTGCTCGACCAGTTTACAAATAATGACATGCCTCGTGTTGCCATAAGTGTTGATATGCTCGACACGGGAATTGATGTCCGTGAAGTGGTAAATCTAGTTTTTGCAAAGCCGGTCTATTCGTATACGAAATTCTGGCAGATGATCGGCCGTGGTACTCGTTTACTTGAGCCAGAAAAAATGAAACCTTGGTGTCTTGAAAAGACATCATTTCAGATTTTCGACTTTTGGGACAATGTGGCCTACTTTAAGGTCAATCCTAAAGGAAAAGCGCTTGGTCCGCAAATCCCATTACCTGTAAGACTTTTTGGATTGCACCTCGACAAAATTGAAAAAGCAAAAGAGTTAAATCGAAATGAGCTGGTGGCTAACGAAGTTGGTAAAGTTCGCAAGCTTATTAATTTGCTTCCTCGAAATTCAATCATTGTTCTGGATGCTCAATCCCACCTGGACGAAGTGACAGAAGCAGACTTTTGGAATCAATTAACCTCTTACAAGATTGACTTACTTCGGTCACAGATAAAACCGTTAATGCGGTCGATTGCCAATGTTGACTTCAAGGCCATGCGGTTTGAGAAGGACATATTGGAAACATCAATTGCTCACCTCGCGTCTGAAACAGAAAAATTTGAAACGCTTCGTCAAAGTATAGTCGAGGAGATTGCTGAGCTTCCGCTTGAAGTAAATACGGTGGCCAAAGAAGAGGAATTGATTCGAAGAAGCCAGACAAATCAATTTTGGAATACAATCTCGGAAGAGAAATTTGACCTGTTGGTTGAAAAGCTTGCCCCATTAATGAGCTTCATCGACAATCGCAGAGGTGGCGGCCAATCCAGTTTCAATCTTAAAGATGTTATTTCAAGGCGAGAAATTGTTGAGTTTGGCCCGGAACATGAATCCGTAAGTATTGCGCGGTACAAAGAACTGGTGGAGCAAAAAATAATCGAACTTACCAATCGCAACCCGATTCTTCAGAAGCTATTGAATGGTATCAATATTTCAGATAAAGAAGCAGAGTTGTTGGGCGAGGAACTTTATAATGAACATCCACATATCACAATTGATCTGTTGCGAAAAGTATATCAGCATCAAAAAGCCCAGCTTGTTCAATTCATTAAACACATTTTAGGAATTGAACCACTTGAATCCTTTCCTCAAGCAGTATCAAAATCCTTCGATAAATTTATTGGTGAGCATACCTATTTGAACACCCAGCAATTGGAATTCTTGAATCTGCTCAAGATGTTCCTTATTGAAAAAGGTGAAGTTGAAAAGAAAGATTTAATCTCGGCACCCTTTACCCGCGTGCATCCAGACGGCATTCGGGGTGTTTTCTCTAGGAGTGAAATCGATGAGATAATTTCATTCATTCAAAAGCTAGCAGCATGACAGACAGAATTCGAACAAAATTGATAGACCTCGCACGACAACGAACAACGTGGACCTATTCCCAATTAAATGATCAACTTGAACTTGGTCTTAATTTCGCGAATCCTGCTGATCGCGAATATATTGGCGAATTGCTTGGCGAAATAACTGAACATGAATTCGAGCGAGCGAGACCGCTACTGAGTTGCCTAATTACACATCAGAATGGTCTTAGGGAACAGGGCGATGGCTTCTACAAACTATGCGAAAGACTTTTTCAGCAAGATTGGATGACGCTAAAAGCGAATAAGGAATGGGAGAATGGTCTAATTGCAGATTGCTATGCATTTTGGCTCAATCCGGATAACTATAAAAACTTTAAAAACGATTTCTAATGCTAACGGCAACAATTAAGAGTAAAGTAAACGAACTGTGGGATAAGTTTTGGTCGGGAGGTATATCGAATCCGCTGAATGCTATTGAGCAAATTACTTACCTGTTGTTTATCAAGCAGCTTGACGAAAACGATAGCCGCAACGTCAGCAATGCGGATTTTCTCGGAACGAAATACGAATCCATCTTTTCCGGTGAATTTACTCCTCCGGGAAGTAAAGACACGGTACAAAAGGAAACGTTACGTTGGAGCTATTTCTCCCGCATGCCGAGCGAGGAGATGTTCAACCTGGTGCAGACAAAAGTATTTCCTTTCATCAAGCAATTGGGTGATGAAAACTCCTTCTTCACGAAGCACATGCAAAATGCTGCGTTGCTGATTCCAAGTCCAAGGATGCTTACCGAGGCGGTAAAAAAGATTGATGAGATTTTTGTTGAACTGAAGAAAGAAAATCGCTTTATAGATGCTCAAGGAGATTTCTATGAGTATTTGCTAAGTGAGCTTAACCAAGCCGGTAAGAATGGCCAGTTTCGTACGCCTACGCATATTATTGAATTGATTGTGGAGTTATTGGAGCCTAAGCTTGGGCATAAGATAGCTGACCCCGCCTGTGGTTCAGCTGGTTTCTTATTGGGCGCCTACAAGTATCTGATTACACAATACACGAGCAAAGAATATTGCCAGCCAGATGAGAATGGGTTCATCCGGGGTACACTGGCCGACAAGCTCGTGGATGAAAAAATGAAGAAGCTTTTAGAAAGCGAAACCTTCTTTGGGTTTGATATTGACCC
>CBIHOZ010000190.1:0-13609 GCA_966211525.1 uncultured Chitinophaga sp.
GTGTCAAAATAGTATTCAAGGTGATGCAACGTATTAAGCAACCTAGGCTTATAAGAACACTTCGCTATATACCACGTCAGCGTTGCTCCAACACGGGGCTTCTCGCATGAAGTATAGAGATATGAACCAAAAGCGCACGCTCGAAGTGACGTTGTAAGCACCGTCATTTCGAGCGTGCCGTGCTTGCTATAAAATGCGCATGAGCCGCGAGAAACCCCCATGTCACAATTGTTATTCAAGGTGATGCAACGCATTATGCAACCTAAGCTAAAACACGATGCCCTATACTACTATATATATCAGAGAATATATAGCACCCACACCTACACATTAACCCGATCACGCAACGCCAGCAACCTCGGGTCGTTACGCAGTCCTTTAAATACAGGGTACTCCAGGAATAAACCCAGGGGCGCTATACGCTTCTCAACACATTGCGAGATGTGGTAAAAAGCTTTATCGGTATCACCCAGTGCAACCCATATACCTACAAGATCTGCATCGAGCACAGCATCCGGATTTTCTACCTGCTGCTGCTCGATCTTTTGTATACATTCAAATGCTTTTTCCCGGTGACCGAGTCGTGCGTGCGCATAGCCAACACCCATCAGTCCTTTGAGCGGATGATTGGTGAGACGATGAATCTCTTCAAACAATTTCAACGCGGCTTCCCAATCACCTTTCATACCGGTGGCCCAGGCTTTCAGTTCAAGACTCGCGCGCATCTGCGGATCAATCTCCAGTATCTTGTTCGCTTGTTTGATAGCGTCATCATAGCGCTCGGCAAATATATACATCTTGCCCAGCGACTGGTTTGCTGTAGCGGATAGCGGGTCAAGCTTCACAGCCTTCTCCATCACCTCGACAGCTTTATCTTTTTGAGCAGTCTGGATATAGTATAGCGACAACAACTCATACGCTCCCGTGGCTCCGGGATTCAGTTGCAGCGCGCGCTGCAAGGCATCATACGCAGGCTGCCATTTCCAATCATATAGCAAATATATACCACCCTTCGCGATATGTCCTTCCGCAATGGTGCTGTCAAGTTGCAACGCTTTGTCGGCATAGTCGTGTGCTCTTTCAAACGCGGTACGCGGCAGCATTTGCCCGCTTGCACCGAGTACACTATACGCCATGGCCAGCTTGGCATAGGCGAGGGCGTAATCCGGTTCAAGTGCAACAGCTTCCTGAAAGCACTCGATCGCTTTGCGTGTATCGTTTGGTGTTACCTTGTTGGCGAAGTGCAGCCCTTTCAGATACGCGGTATATGCTTCCGTATTGCGGGCAGGAGGGGACTTCACCAATTGTGTAGCCTGTGGCGATGATGTGAGATTCTCCCGAAGTTTATTCGTAATGATATTACTGATCTCATCCTGTACTTCAAATATATCTGTCAGGTTACGATCATAATTCTCACTCCACAGATGATAGCCATCGGCAGCATTAATAAGCTGTGCCGTAATGCGAACGCGGTTGCCAGCCTTGCGCACACTGCCCTCCAATACTTTATCAACATTCAGTTGAATACCGATATCGCGGATGTCAACGTTTTTGCCTTTAAAGGCGAATGCAGAAGTACGCGATGTCACCTGCAAGCCATCAACCTTGGTAAGTGCATTTAACAATTCTTCGGTAATACCATCGCTGAAGTATTCATTTTCAGGATCGGCACTCATGTTCACAAAAGGCAACACAGCCAATCGGTTTACCGGCTGCTTGGTCTTTCCCTGAAGCTCAGCCCGGTCTGGCACAACGATACCGCTATTCGCAATCGCATAAACCCGTACGGGCTGCTTTACATTTTTCATTTCAAAATAACCGAGCTCACGCGACTGTATATCTGCCTGGTTTTTGATCTCATCAAACACTTTCTCGGAAATCAATATACTGCCGGGAGCAGCAAGCGATTCGATCCGTGAAGCAAGATTAACACCATCACCATAGATCGCTTCATCTTCAATAATAACATCACCGGTGTGAATGCCAATGCGCAAATCTACCGTCAAGTCCTGCTTCAGTTCGCGCTGAATATCAATAGCGCAGGTAACGCTGTCAATGGCACTGCTGAAGATGCTCAGGGAGCCATCACCATAATATTGTATAGTCTTACCGTTGTGTTTTTCAATCTGTACTTCAAGCACGTCCTTTAGCCGCTTGCGTTTGGCTCGCGCCAGTTGTTCGTTCTCCTGCATCAGTGCAGTGTAGCCGGTCATGTCTGCAAAAAGTATAGCCGCCAGTTGTCGCATAGCTGTAAAAATAACATGAGCAACGTTAGAAGGCTAATGCAAAGGCATCTATTCCTGCAAATGAAAAAAGAGTATCCGGTGAGGGATACTCTTTCTCAGGTTAACGAAATGAAATTCCAATTTTTTTACCGATAGTTCAAGGACACGTTGCCATCGGAGGTAAGGCTTACCGGTATACCACCGCCATTCACTTTGCCGTGAATATACTTTTCCTCGGATGTTCCGCTGAAGTTATTGAGTGCAACATCCAGCGATTCGCCTTTAATGTCAAGATCAAGACCGAGGCGGTCGGGGATCGTGATCGATATATTACCATCGCTTGTTCGAACAGCCAGTGACTTTTTAAGCTCCAGTATATTTCCGCGAATGTTGCCGTCTGAAGACGATGCCTTTACAGAACCGGAAACATCCGTAAACGAAATGTCGCCATCGGATGTGCTGATCGAGATATCGCCGGTTACATGAGACAGCACTATATTTCCATCGCTGGTTACAGATTGTGTATTGCCTTTAATGTCTTCGGCTACAATATTGCCATCACTCGTTCTTGCTTCGACAGCACCGTTGATTTGCTTCACGCTGATATTACCGTCTGATGTACGGCCAATCACATCACCACCAACCGAAGAGATCGCTATATTTCCATCACTGGTTCTGCACTGCTGGCTTAACGCGAGTCCGGTAAGCGAAACATTACCATCGGATGTTACCAGCTCACACGATGTTTCTTTGGGTACGGTAATCTTGAAACTTACCTGCATGTGATCCTTCCAGCTGAATCCCTGTACCTTGGGATATTCAACATTGATGTCCAGACTGTTGCCGGAATGAACCACAACTACCTTTAACTCTTTCTCAAGTTCCTTGCGGCTTATCTGTAATACTTTGTTGTTACGTCTTACAATATATAGCACTTCAGCTTTCTTGGTATTACCGGGAGAAACTTCAATGTTACCATCCGATGATGATATTTTCATTTTGGCAGGAGTGGTGAGGTCATACGTTTCTTTAAAAGAGTAGTCACCGTTTTGCGACCAGCTCACCGTGATCGATAACAGGCAACAGATGAACAGGGAAACTATGGTTTTCATAATAGTGGGGGTTATCAGTTTATTTCAGATATCACACTATAGGACTCACATCGTCACGGGAAGGTTGCACCGTATTGCATGATTTATTTTTTAATGTTGCTTTACCCAAACTATTTTACATACATTTACGTAATTAATAACTATGAAAGGGACAAACCTCGGAGAGTTTGAGGAGATTGTATTGCTCACCATTGCTGCATTGGTAAATGATGCCTATAGCGTTGCCATCTGCGATGAGCTTGAGAAGAACAGCGGGCGCTCCGTAAAGCTCGGTGTAGTACATGCCGTGCTGAACCGGTTGGAAGAAAAAGGTCTGGTGAAGAGTAAACTTGGTGAAGCCACCAGTACACGCGGTGGAAAACGGAAACGCTTTTATGCAGTAACAAGTAGTGGCAAAGCTGCACTGTTGAAAGCAAGGGAGGTGCGCGAACAACTTTGGAACCGTATACCTGATTTTATTCTAAAGGGCGCATCATGAAACCATCTCAACCTACTCCTCCCAAATGGGCAGAGCGTCTTCTTTGCTGGTATTGCCGCCCTGCTATATTGGAAGATCTGCAAGGCGATTTGCATGAATACTTTGAGCGCAATGTAAAGGACAAAGGTGTAAAGCGTGCGCGGCTCATCTATATACTTGATGTTATTAAGTTCTTTCGAATTTATACTGTACGTAAACCAGAATTCATCAACCTCTTAATTCATTGGATTATGCTTGGCAGCTACATTAAAACATCCGGGCGCAGCATTGTGCGCAACAAACTCTTTTCAGGAATCAACATCATCGGCCTCGCCATCAGCATGTCTGTCGGATTGTTGGTAATCGCATTGGTATCCGATTTCAATTCCTTCGATGATTTTCATGAGAAGAAAAATCAGATATACCGGGTAAATACTGCACTCCAGCAGAATGAAAATCCTCCCTTTAACCTGGCTACATCTTCGGTTCTTGCCGGTAAGCGAATAAAAGAATCTGTTACCGGTATAGAGAAAGTAACGTTGATGCGCAGGGGATTCGGTGGCGATGCAAAAGTAGGTGAGTCTGTCATTCCGTTGTCCGGTATATGGGCAGACGAAACATTCTTCTCCATATTTACCTTTCCCTTAGCAGAAGGCAATGCTGCTACAGCGTTGAAAGATCCATATTCATTGGTACTTACCGAGACTTCAGCGCGAAAGTTGTTTGGCTCCGGGAGTGCGTTGGGCCAGTCCGTGAAATTCGATACAACGAATTATATAGTAACCGCGGTAATGAAAGATATACCGAAGCTGTCGCATATGTACTTTGATGTACTGGTTTCATTTGCTACCGTTGAACTTGCAAAACCTGATTTTGATGGCGGCTTCATGTCGTGGAACAATGTATACTCCAATTATACCTATATACTTTTACCGGAGCATGTCGATGTGCAAACAGTACAAGCGAGTATCGACAAGATCAGCAATGCCGAGAACAAGGCATTAGAAGACCAGCGTATCAAGTTGAATCTACAACCCTTGGAAGAGATTCCGTTAACAGCCAAACTTGGTAATCCGATAGGTCCTTCCATAAATGGTATAGCCTTGTGGATATTGGGCGGATTAGCAGCGGTAATTATTATGTCGGCATGCTTTAACTATACCAATCTTTCCGTTGCACGGTCGCTAAGACGTTCGCGTGAAGTTGGTATCCGTAAAGTAATGGGTGCGCGTAAACTGCACGTACTCGGTCAGTTTGTAGTCGAAGCCGTTATCATTGCATTGCTGGCGCTGCTGTTGTCATTTGTCGTGTTCATGCTGCTGCGTTCTGAATTCCTTTCCATGGAACCGAAGTTGCAGGAGATGCTGTCGCTCGAACTTTCACCGCGATTAATCCTTCAGTTTATACTGCTGGCTATAACGGTTGGGCTACTGGCCGGTGTGCCGCCTGCCTTCTTTTTCGCACGGGTAAATATTATAAAGGTGTTGAAAGATATATCATCGTTGCAGGTCTTCAGGCACGTAAATATGCGCAAGGCCCTGGTCGTGATCCAGTATACTTTCTCGCTGATCTTTATCACCACTACCATCATTGGCTACAACCAGTATAAAGGACTGATCTCGTATGACCTGGGATTCTCCACGGAAAATATAGTGAACATCAAACTCGCGGGTGATGTAAAGGGCGACCTGCTGGTAAAGGAATTAAAGGAACTGCCGGAAGTAACGGCTATTTCCCGGTCGCTGATGGTTACGAGCCTCGGAAATATACACGGCATGGAAGTGAAGTATAAAAATGATTCTTCCGGAGTGTGGCTGAACCTGATCGATGAAAATTACCTGCCCCTGCATCAACATAAATTTCTGGCCGGACGAAATATACATGCTATCGCAGAAGGTGCTGAAGAATCGGAAGTAGTCGTGAACGAGCAATTTCTCAAGCGCTTTAATATAGCGAAGCGCGACCCGGTAAAAGCCTTAGGTGAAGAAATAATAGCCGACCGAAAGAGACTTACCATTGTAGGTGTAGTGAAAGATTTCAACTATGGTACACTGGAGAATACCATCGAACCGTTGATTATGCGGTATGCATCTATCCAGCATTACGGCAATATCAACTTACGGGTACAGACGGAAGACTGGCCTGCTACATTTGAGAAGCTGAACGCGATTTGGCAGAAGTTCGACAAAGTACATCCGATGGAAGCCAGATTTTACAGCGATCAAATTCAGGAGGCCTATAGTCAGTTCGCGGTGATGGTAAAAGTATTTGGCTTCCTGGCGTTCCTGGCTGTGTGTATTGCATCGATGGGACTATTAGGCATGGTTGTATTCACTACCGAAACGCGACTGAAAGAAGTCAGCATCCGCAAGGTGCTCGGAGCAAGTGAAGCCGGCCTGGTATATTTACTCAGCCGGGGATTCCTCGTGCTACTCGTCATTGCCGCAGGCATCGCATTACCTGCTACTTATTTTTTCTTCGACAAAGTAGTGCTTGTAAAATTCATGTATCACAACCCCATGCATATGAGTGAATTGGTACTGGGCTTCTTCATCGTGATGTTGCTGGCCCTGGTAATGATCGGTTCGCAAACATTGCGCGCGGCCCGGAGTAATCCTGCCGAAGTACTGAAGAACGAGTAGCCGTACCGTTATACCGATTGCTGCAGCGGTGTGATCTTCTCGCGAATACGCTTTAACTGGTGAACGTGCCGCTGCGTATGGTATAGTACGAATGACAGAATCTCCAACCGGGTCATGGCGCCCAGTATGTCATGACTGACAACTTCGTTGAGGTTTAATGTAGCGGCAGCCGTAAATAGTTTAGATCGCATTTCTTTTAGCCTGGCAATAAGTTCTTCTTTATTGAAAACCTTGTTGTCAGGTATAATTATCTCTGGTGATTTGAACTTCACGTCAAAGTTCAGAAATATACCTTTCAGTTCCGGAGTCTTCTCGTCAGGTGTGCGCGATGTAGGCGTTCCATCCTGATAGATTGTTCCGAGGATAGAGGCATCGGATTTACAAAGGTGATCAGCGACCTGCGAGGCAGTCCAGCTGTCTTCAAAAGGAACCAGGTTGATCTGTTCCTGGTCAAATGATGCGATCAAAAGCAAGAGTTCTGTTGTAACCGTCTCAAGTTCTTCCTGTATTTTGGGTTTCATGGCTGTTGTTTTTAGGTGGATATATAGTATGAACCGAAGCGTGTCTTCACGGTTGTTCTTCCGTTCGTTGACGATACAAACCTACAGTCATTTCCAGAGACCGTGCGGGTGGGAGTCCGGCAATCTGCGTGGTAAAATGCGCCATGCTTGTGCGTATCCGGCACACCGGTATAGACGCGCCTGCAACGTCATGGCTACTGTACCGTTGACCTGATTTCAGGAACCTTTGTTTGGGAGCACTTTTCAATTTGCTATCTTTAGAATCACAAAGTTTAATGTGATTTACAATTTCGCCCCACAAACTCTACCGTATGAAAAACCTCCTTGTGGCTATACTATTGCTGTTGGCTGGTAAACTGGCAGCACAGATATCGCGCGTGAAAGATATTAACGACCAGGAAGATCCCGCTGTCTCATCCTATATATTCTATAAAACCGGTGCCGGTGACAAAGTATATTTTTATGCGCGCACCGGTGAGTACAACAACGGCCTGGGCGTAAGCGATGGTACAGAAAACGGAACACATGTTATTTACAAAGTTGAAGTAATGAACTGGAGCACCACCGACTATTTTGTGGCGGTAGGCAATACAGTATATTTTACGGGGCGCACGCAAAATGAAGGTGTGGAACTTTGGAAGACTGATGGTACGGAAGCAGGAACGATACTGGTAAAAGATATTATACCTGGTTTTGATTCAGGCTATCCGGCCTCGTTCGCGAATGTAAATGGCACGCTATATTTTTCAGCCAATACCCATGAGCATGGCATGGAGCTTTGGAAGACTGATGGAACAGAAGCAGGAACGGCAATGGTAAAAGATATAGTACCGGGCAGTGAATCCGGCGGACCTTCCGGTTTGCTAAACGTAAAAGGAACGCTCTACTTCCGCGCGCATACCGATGAAGCCGGAGATGAAATCTGGAAAAGTGATGGCACCGAAGCGGGCACTGTAATGGTAAAAGATATAGCACCCGGAGATGAAACCAGCATCCCCGGAAATTTTACCGCAGCAGGTAATATACTATACTTTACTCCAGATGCTCCGGACAGTGGTGTGGAGTTATGGAAAACTGATGGAACAGAAGCAGGAACGGTGATGGTAAAAGATATATGGCCGGGCACGGAAGGCGGCTATCCGCAGCAGCTCACCGTTGTAGAGGGTATACTATATTTCAAAGCAATGACTTCATTGACAAGCGAAGGATTGTGGCGAAGCGATGGCACAGAAGCCGGAACTACGCTGGTAAAGGAATGGGACTCACAATACATTACCAGTATACATGCATTGGGCGATCAACTCATTCTGCTGATCGATGGTGCCCTGTGGAAGAGTGATGGAACAACAGCCGGAACAAGTCTTGTAAAATTTATAGCGCCCGATAACGGAATAACATTTCAGGATTTTGCTGCTACTGACAACGCATTATTCTTTATTGTAGATGATGGCACACACGGCTACGAGTTGTGGCACACCGATGGCACAACAACCGGCACGACTATAGTAAAAGATATAGCACCCGGAGAAGAACAGGGTGCTGCGAACGAGCTTACGGTACTTGATAATATAGTATACTTCAACGGATATACCGCGGATACCGGTTGGGAACTGTGGCGAAGCGATGGTACAGAAGGAGGCACGCGCATGGTGAAGGATCTTACACCCCGTAAAACATTTGCTTCGAGTCCAAACGGTTTTGTATCGCTGAACGGTGTGCTATATTTCGCTGCCTCTGATACGGATCATGGTGAAGAGCTGTGGCGCAGCGATGGCACGGAAGGAGGAACGCAACTGGTAAAGGATATAGAACCCGGAACAACCGGCAGTGCACCGATCTATATCACGGTTTTCGATAATGCTATCTACTTCTTTGCCAAGACCGCTACGAATGGATATGAACTCTGGAAAAGTGACGGCACTGCGGCTGGTACGGCTATGGTGAAAGATATGGTAGCCGGAACAGGGAGCAATTCTCCCGGCGAATTTGTAATCGGGAGCGGAACGCTATATTTCACGGCACTCGGAGCAAGTGATACCCGTGAACTTTGGAAGACCAACGGTACGGCTACCGGAACAGTAAAAGTTTCATCCGTGGGAGATACGTACGGGCCATACTATATTAACCAGCCCATCTTCAACAACGGCAAGATCTTGATGGTTGGTCATACACAAAATGAAGGAGGAGAGCTGTGGGTAAGTGATGGAACGGAGGCAGGTACTTCGCTTCTGAAAAACATCCAGACTGGTGCAGGCAGCAGCTATATAAACTCATTTGTAAGTGCAGGTAATACGGTATACTTCCTCGCAGAGTCCGAGGGTAATGGCCAGGAGCTTTGGAAGACAGACGGCACAGCTGCAGGTACAGCCCTTGTAAAGGATATCACTCCGGGTATATGGCCGAGTTTTATTGACGGCATGGTTGCTTTTCAAAATCATTTATACTTCAGGACGAGCTTTAATCATGAATACAAACTCTGGCGTACAGACGGAACGGAGGAAGGCACCGTAGCCATAAAGACGCTGGCCGATACCGATGACCTGATCGCTATATCAAAAGCGGTTGTAAGGGATGATCGCTTTTACTTCACGATCAGCGATTATGAAGGATCGTTTTCCCTTTGGACAAGCGATGGAACGGAAGCCGGAACGAAGGTAGTGAAGAATATACCCGTGGGCAGTGGCTATTACTATACGCGCGATATCCTCCCGCTGGAAGATGATATATACTTATTCATTCAAAACCAGACTGGCTTTTGCGAACTGTGGAAAAGTGACGGCTCCGAAAATGGTACGATGTTCTATGCCGATGGGGCTTATATATCATCCGATGCATTTGTATTGGACAACGTTATGTATTTTCAGGCCGATCAATGGAATGGTGACTATGAATTATGGCGGGCTGACATCACGATTACGGGACTTGAAGAAGAGCAGGAGGCAGGCACACTTAGCTTGCATCCCAATCCAACGGCCGGGCTACTGTCGTTTGCAGTAAAGAATCATGAGCAGATTGTTTCCGTTGCCGTCATTGATGGCCATGGACGCGTGGCGGAATCATTTATACCATCAGGGCCACAAGTAACGTTAAATACAGGAAGACTGCCGGCTGGCGTATATGTCTTGGTGGTGAAGACCAAAGGCGGTGTTTATCGTGCGCGCTTTGTCAAAAAATAATAGGCTTTCACAAGGGGAAGAGTGAAGCGTTGTTGGGTTGCATCGTAGCCATGCGCTGCGATCTGGTAAATTTTTGCTGGAGTTCTTTGCCGTGTTTATAGTTGGTGATGATCTTGGGCCATTTCCGGATATAAACCGAGATCATTACCCGCGCGGAGTAAGCCTGCAACGACACCAGGGTATGGCGGGAGCTTCCTCTTTTTAGAAACGGAATGATCAACAAGTATTTGATATAGGTTCGAAGCAGGTATAGAAACGACTTCATCATACGATACCGAAATATTTTTACGTTCTGATATTTCCAGTCACAGATAACTTTATAGGGGTGTAATACTTCGAGACACTTGGCACTTTCTTTCAGATACTTTCTGTAGTATTCTACTGTTGTGCGATCACGTGTAATAAAGTGGCGGAAAGTAAGTCGCTCGTCATACCAAATGATAAATCCGGCAATTGCCAATGCCAGGCACAATTCGTAATCTCCCCCCGAACTAAGTTCTTTCCCGAGACGATCTGTTAGCAAACTTCGGTGTCCGGATTGAATCAGTATATCATAAGCTGATTTTCGGATTACACAACCCGCACCATATACCGTGCAACGTTTTACCGGGCCGCTCTTAGCCCCTTGACGTCCTGCAGCGTATACGGAGAAGGACCGTATCCAATCGGGAGGATCTTCTTCAAAGACAAGCGAGCCGTTTCCTCCGAGCGCACCTATATTCGGATGTGCATTCATTACCTCGTATACCGTAGCTATATAATGCGGATCAAGCCAGTTGTCATCATCGCACATCAAAATATAGTCATACTGGGCACTGGCAAACCCGCGTGCACGTGCGTAGCTTAATCCGGGCTGTGGTTCGGGTATAACGCTGAACGGTTGGGTATCTATATATTTACTCCACTCAGATCTGGCAACCGCAGCGGTATTATCCGATGATGCATTGTCGATAATAATAAACTCCCACGGTATAGATTCAGGCACTTGCTGACCGGCTATATATCGAATGGTTTCCGGCAATCGTGCGGCCCCATTGTAAGTGCATATAACGACTGATACACCTGGTTTGCTCATCGGTTAAAGATTATTTTTCCTGTCATTTTTAAGATCATCCAGGCAATAGGTATATCCCGGTGCATACGCCATGCCTCGCGCATTTGTGCCAGCACACCCTTACGATCTTTATATCGCTTCCATAAAGTGGCGGCAGTACGCAGCGCATAGTAGGCATAAAACTTCTTTGCCTTTGATAAAGCCTTTTGCTGTTCGGCTTCCGGTAAGTAGCGACTGATCCGGTTCATCACAAATTGCAAATCTTTCAGGTTTTGTGCCGTTGTAAACGACTGTCCCGAAATAGAATTATAGTGCCTGCGATACGATGCATATATAGCCGGCGTATAGGCAAACGGATATTTAGCAGCAATGCGCGTCCACATCTCCCAGTCCTCGCCGTAATGAACTCCATAGAATGCCCCTAACTCTTCGTATACTTCACGTTTTACCGCGATGGCTACATATTGAATGCGCTGTCGTTCTGCCAGTCGTAATAACCAGTTTTGAAGTATACCTTCTTCGGTGGCTTCTCGCTCCGGAGTCAGCACGATGTTACCCTGTTCATCTATATATTGATAATGACAGAATGCTGCCGCCACATCCGGATACTGCGTAAAGAGGCTATCAAGTTTTTTATAAAAACCAGGATGTACCACGTCATCACTGTGTAGCAAGTGTATATATTTACCCGTAGCGCGGTTGATGCAGGTTTCGAAATTACGCAGACTTCCTACATTGTGTGGCTGGCGAAAATACGATATACGTCCGTGAGCAGTTTGTGCTACGAGCGCTTGTACATCTATATCGGTGCTGCAGTCGTCCACCACTTCAATCTGCATATTGCTTTCTTTATCCGCCTGGTTTAGTACTGATTCAAGAGTCTCTTTCAGAAAATTACCGCCATTATAAACCGGTATCATAACAGACCATTGCGGTCTGTCTGCTATGGTAACAGGGCTGATGCGTGGGGGAGAGTCGGGGGTTCGGTTTACATCTGTGTGACGGCTATTTATACTCAATCTATACTGTATGTTAGCTGCTATACTAAATTTACTTTATTATTTGATACCGAAAAATAGTGTTTCAATTTTTTTATTCGCCACCGGAGTGCGTTGCCGGTCTTTCGCGCTATATGATTTAATTTCCTCGTTTTTATCAGCAGTATGATGTTGTTGGGCCAGGGTAATTCCTGGAAAAGCTGGTAAATAATAAAGTCATGTTTGAACCACGCAGCGTCCGAAATATCTTTTTTGTTGCGGTTTACATTGGGAGTTTTAATAATCTGATCGGTTATTTGTCGCAGTACATCGAGGCATTCCATAATCTTCCCTATATCATTCAGCGCAGCGATAGGGGCGGTGTGATGGCGCAGGCATTCCAGGTATTCTTCCGAAAGCGAAAAATCGCTCCCCATATAGTGTCGTAAGTTACGCAGTACATTTTCACGATTGGCCATATCGTATTCCGTTTTACGAAGTACGGTATTGAGACTGTTGGGCGACAGGCGATAGTCCAGCAGGATTTCACTCAGATTCGCCATGCGGAATTTCTGCGCCAGCTTCCAGAACAGATCGTAATCTTCCGAATAAGGTTTGCTATACATGCCGACATCCTGTACGGCCGTTTTGCGAAACATTACAGTCGGGTGGTATATCCAACATTCAAACGTCAGGTTGTAGTAGAAGAAGCGGCTGGTATATCGCTCCAGGCGAACGTGCTTCCCCGTGGAAGTAACTACGCGACACCACGTAGACAGCAATGCACACGCTTTGTCATGCAGCATATAGTCGTACTGTTTTTGCAGGCGCGTGGGATAACTGATGTCGTCTGCATCCATGCGCGCAATCAATTCACAGGAGGCCAGCTCAATGCCGCGGTTTAATGCGGCCGCTATACCTGCGTTGGTGTCGTTTCGTATGAAACGGATTCGCGGGTCCTGGTAAGATTGAACGATCGCTATACTTTCATCCGTTGATCCGTCATCGATGATCAGAAATTCAAAATCACGAAACGTTTGGTGCAGTATACTATCGATGGCTTCGTGAAGAAAAGAAGCTGCATTATATACCGGCATCAGCACCGTAAGTTTGGGATCGCTCATGCTGCAATACGGTTAAGTAATCTGCGGGCAACTTGTTTTGCTTTGCGAACAATGCGCGAAGGTATATCGTGAAATATGCGATAGCGTAGCGGATGATGATAGGGCAGAAGTGCTTTTCGAAGCAAGGTATTAACCGCTGCGTTGTCGATGGAATGATCCTTCAGATATTGAATGAACCATTCGAGATAATACTGACGCACGCGATGATATCGTCCATCCTGGTGAACGTTGAAAACCTGTGATGCCTGGCGCTGCCGGTACAGGTTATTACATGCAGACGACACAAATATAGTCTCATGAAGATATAGCTGTGCGAGAAAC